>JBCBZF010000100.1:0-10414 GCA_039815525.1 Bacteroidota bacterium
ATTGTTCAGGCCGACACCGATCAATTCTTCCATTTGTAAGGTGCCAGGGTCATTGTTACCATCCAGTAAGCCACCGAGCATCACCAGATGTTTGATGTCCATCCCTGCTCCGGGTGTGGAGGCATTGATTTCCCCTAACAACATCAGGGAATCTTCAACCGTGCCAATGCCACCATTTACTTCCAGGACCATATTTTCATTGATGATCAGCTTACTGATGACACGTAGTCCGCTGTTCATCCGTCGCTTCACATTGTTTTGGTCAGCAGGTGCGATAAGTTCCAATTCATGGTAAGTGAATGGGCCAATGTTTTGTACACCACCGCGATTATAGAAAATACGATTGCCAACTGGACTGCCATCTAATTGGCCACCTTCCATCACATTACCATTGCCTGAAAAGTACATCAGGCTTTCATTGGTCAGCGTGGAAAGGCTGTCTCCTGCTTGTGGTACCCCATTGTCAAAGTACATACCGGCGGTATTTTGATTCCGGACAGTGATACCGGGTCCAATATTAACATTGCGCTCAAATCGGACGGCTTCACTGCCATCAACCACCTGATCATTGCCTGCAAAAGCCGCTCTGTTGATCAAGCATGTACTTCCATTGTGTCGAAGGCCATTGAAGAAAATCACCCGATTCGCCGAGGTGACTTTTTCCGTGTTAAAAATCCCACCAGCCTGGATGTGCACATTGCCAAGAAAGGCATCATTGCCCTGATTGATGGTGTCTGCCAACATGCCGCTGATCTCAGTATTCCCCGAAACGGTGAGGTTACGGCTTCTGAGGATCAAAGCTGCACCATTTTGAATGGTGAGATTGTTACAAAATTGGTGGGTGCCTGCATCGGGCATGACAACGGTGTCTCCGACCTGAATCAGGACGTTGGTGCCTGAATCCGGAATCGCACCCGTGCTCCAGGTAAGGGGATTGTCCCAGGCACCATTGCCATTGGTGGTGGCATTTTGGGCCAAACTGGAATCTAGGCTAAGTAGCAGGAGGAAAAGGACAGTAATATTTTTGACCATGACTGTGTTGTGGTAAAACAGAAGATGGGCCGATACACAGAAAGGCGTATCGGACCCATTTTATGAATCGTTAACCAGAGAACTTACTGTTTGACAATGCGGAGGTTCTGCACTCTGCCACCTGCGCGTACATTGACCATGTACATGCCCGGCGCGAGTGTCTGGCCATTGACAGTGAAGGCATTGGCACCACGCTTGCCGTTAAAGGCATCTTGTTGGAGCACTTTACCTGCCATGTCAAAGACAACAACATCCACTTTATAGTCGTCATCCAATGCAATCATGACAGTCGCTTTTTCCTCAAATGGGGAAGGATAAGCAGTCAATGACAGCAAAGATGGTTTGATCACTTTCAAGGCAACTACGTTAGAGTAGCTTGCGGTACCATCGATGTCTACCTGCTTGAGACGGTAATAAAGGTTGTCTGTCAGCAGGTTCAAGGCTTTTTCATCGGTGAAGCTGTAGCTCAGTACGCTGTTGCTGTTGCCCGCTCCGTTCTGCTGCCCGATCTGGATGAAGTTTGATCCATCCATGGAACGCTCGATTTCGAAGCGATCATTGTTTTCTTCAACCGCAGTTGCCCAGTTCAGAACAACATTTTCACCCAATGGAACGGCATCAAAGCTCAGCAGTACCACTGGAAAAGCAGTCGGGTCGCCCAATGTCCACTGATCAAAACTATCGATTCCACTCAGGGAGATCGTATTGTTGATTGGATCAAGCAGGCCGCCACGATCGATCAGTGCACCACCGGCAATGCTTTCCAGCATCACAAGATTTCCTTCGGTCAGCGTGCGCAGTTCGCTGTCGCGATAGCTCATTTCTAATGATGCATTGCGTCCGCTGTTCAGAGTCGGTGTGATGTCGAAATCGCGGTCAATGGCCGCACTGGCAATATGAGAACCAGTGGTACGAACCACATTGGTGCTACCCAAGCCCAGACCTGGCATAGCTGTGATGGTCAGGCCAAGGCCTCCGAAGGTCTGAACGCCATTGGAAGGTACATTGCGGGTGGTTTGGATCAGTCCTGTCAGAAAGGCCGAATTTGTCTCCGTCAGGATGCCTGATGTACCAAGTGTGATCAGATTGCCATCGGTGTCCATGATGCCATTTACAAAGGTCAGCGCATTATTGACAGTAAAGTCGTCATTGACAGTGATGCCATTCGCGCTTTTGCTGATCTGAATTTCCGTGTAGGTACCGGTGCCGGCGATGGTTTGTGCGGCGCTGCCACGCATGATGATCTTATTGGCACCATTCTGAACACTTGAACTGCTCAGGTCTCCTTCAACAATAACGTCTCCATCATTCAAACTGAGGGCGTTGGGATTGGAGAAGATCAGATTGTTGTATACGCCACCTTTTACATCCTGATTTCCAGCCGTCCTTGCATATTCCACGGTATTACCTGGAAAAGAGGCATCCAGAATACCCGTCAGCATGGGGATGTTTTTATTACCAGGATTGTAGGTAAGGCGGTTGATATTGATCAGTGAAGAAATCGCGTCCACACCATTCAGAATACCATTGATCGTTAGGTCAAGATTGTTGCTAACAAACGAGCTGGCTGCAATGTCCACGCTGCTGTTGATGGCAGTAGCGGTGCTACCAGAAAGGTTGCCTGCAAATGTATGGGCCGTTCCGGCATTGGTATATGTACCATCATTGATGAATGCCTGCTCAAAGCTGTAACTTCCATCAGCGGCGTTGACGGTCCCACCATCATTGTCGAAGTCATTCGAGAAGGTATAGGTGCCACGCTGCGTGTTCAGCGTTCCTGCATTGGTCAGTACGCCACTGAAAACCACATTGGTGGCATTGGCATTGACAGTTACATCAAGGGTACCGCCTGCAACGATATTGGTTGTTCCAAAAGCCTTGGTACCATTTGCATTTGAAATGATGAGGCTGCGGCCACTTGGAATATTCGTTGTTCCAGAAACGCTTACTGCACCTTCTTTGAGTTCACCATCTCCATCAGCGATGCTGAGTGAGCCAATGTTGGTGGTACCGAAGCTTCCGCCGCTTCCCTCGATAAGGCCACCAGACAAGTTCACCGAAGCAAATGTATTGGTACCAGCGGCGACATCGTCTTTGAAGATACCCTGAATATTGGCAATGCCATTAACCGTCAGGTTGTTTCCGTTCGGTTCCATTGTCGTGTTGGTCTCAATGTCCAGTCGTGTATTGACAATGATATCACCGAGGGCAACTTTGATTTGGTCAGTTCCGCTGGGGTCTCTGAGAATCAAAACGTCATAAGTTGCATCTCGTACATCCTGCGAAAAGGCGTCTTCGTTGTATACAAAAGTATTGCCAGGCGCGTCTGCGTCGAGTACCCCAACACTCATAGGTGCATTTGAACCAGCATAAAAGCAGGTCGTCAAATTCTCAAATGTAGAGGTTACATCATCGCCCTGGATAAAGGAAGCCGCTTCAAAAGTGATCCCGTCTGCTGCGGTAACATTGTTGGTTACAGTGATACCAGATGCAATCTGTACCCGGTTGGGGAAAACGATAGGCGAAGTACCTGCAATTTCCTGATTATTGGTCTGAAAAGTACAGCGCTCTACTTCAAATAAGACACCATTATGTTCAATCCCATTTTCGAAGCGTACATTGGCAACATTGTTCACCGCATTGATGTTAATGATCCCTCCGCTATGGATGGTCACTTTGCCAGTGAAGATGTTGACGCCGAATTTTGCTGCGTCAATGAATTGTCCAAAAACATCAGTCGTACCATTGATGGTGATACTGGAGTTGTTGGCAATGACAAGACCAGCTGCTTCAATCAATAAGTTGTTACATTCAGACAAAGCGGCCGAAGTATTGGGAGGCAGAGACACGACATGCGTGGCCAGGATGGTTACATCATCTGCTGCAGTTGGAACACCTGAAGGACTCCAGGTAGAGGCATCATCCCATGGGCCGGAGCCAGTTGATACTTTTGAGACGGCAAAAGAGGAGGTGGAAATCGCGAGGAAAAGCAACACAAATACCAATCGAGGGGCAAGTTGGTTAAGTGGAATCGCTCGTGAGTAAAAATTGTACAAATCCCTGGTTTTCATAATACGATTCTTAGTTAGGCTTGATTTAGGATTAATAGAAGCAAAGTGTGTATCGCCATAGTTCTGAAATCAGACCTGTCTGCACCTTATTGTTGCCAATTGCGGCATCAGGCAGGCTTTCACAGTTCCAAAACTAGACAAAAGCTCGCCTCAGCTGTTAGACTTCTGTATGAACCGTCTTTTTTTTCGTATCAAATGGGACTTTGGAGGATAAATGGATATTTTAATTCATGAAATGTAGCAGGTCTATGCCTGTAAGGAATGGAGTTTTTTGTACAGTCCATTTTGCGCCAAAAGCTCCTGATGAGAGCCTCTTTCCGCTATTTGCCCCATTTCTATGGCCAAAATGAGATCTGCATTCTGAATGGTGGACAGGCGATGGGCAATGACCAGCGTGGTCCGGTTTTGCATCAATTGCGTAAGTGCATTCTGCACACTTTTCTCTGACTGGGTGTCGAGACTGGAGGTGGCCTCATCCAGGATGAGGATGGCAGGATTGCGCAGGACTGCGCGGGCGATGGCGATCCGCTGACGTTGACCGCCGGAGAGGCGGGTCCCACGTTCACCAATCAGGGTGTCATAGCCTTCTGGCAATTCGGAAATGAATTCATGCGCATTGGCGACTTTGGCCGCTTCAATGACCGCCCCCCGATCCAGTGCCTCAATGCCGTAGGCAATGTTGTGAAGAACACTGTCATGAAACAAGATGCCTTCCTGAGAAACGATCCCGATCTGTGCCCTCAGATCTTCCAGGCGCATCTGGCGAATATCAGTCCCATCGAGTAAAATCTGACCAGCAGTTGGATCGTAAAAACGCGGCAAGAGATCTGCGAGGGTTGATTTTCCCCCACCAGATGGCCCAACCAATGCCACCGTCTGCCCTTTTTTGAGCGAGAAATCAATGTCTTTCAGGACTTCCGGCCCGTCAGCGTCATAGCGGAAACCAACTTTCTCAAAGCGAATGTGGTCAGTGAATGTCGTTTTGGCTTTTGCATGTGGGGGGGACTGTATGCTTACTTTCTCCTGAAGCATATCATCAATCCGTTCAAATGCGGCAATGCCCTTCTGAATTTTTGAAATCGCGTTGGAGATGACTTTGATGGGAGAGAGGAATTGGGTGAAAACGGCAATGAATCCGATGAACTCTGAGGCTTTGAATTGACTGTTTGCCTCCAAAATCAAACTGCCGCCATAGAAAATAATGATACACACAATGCCAACGCTGATGATCTCTGTAACTGGAGAAGCCAGCTCTACTTTGCGCCGGATGGATACCTGCAGGCGGGTATATTCATCATTCTGCTGCTGATACTTTCCTCTTTCATATTCTTCCTTTTGAAAAGCTCTGACAATCCGAATGCCACTGATGAATTCATCCAGAATGCCCAACAAATCTCCCAGTACTTCCTGTCCACGACGAGTGTCTCGTTTGAGCGGTTTGGCAATGAGGTTGATCAATATTGCGGTCAGAGGAAGGATTAATAGTGTAAAAAGCGTGAGCTTCCAGGAGATAAAGAGAAGGGTGAAGAAAAAGACAAAGACCGTCAATGGTTCTCTGACAATCATTTGTAGATTGCTCACAATGGCAAAGGTGACAGTTTGTACATCACTTACCTGCCGGCTGATGAGGTCTCCCTTGCGATTTTTGGTAAAATAATTGAGATCCAGGCTGCTCATGTGCCCAAACATCTGGTTGCGCATGTTTCGGATGATGCCAAATTCAAGCGGCGCCATGCAAAAGGAACTGCCATATCGGGCCAGATTCTTGACCACAATCATCACACAAACAGTAATACAGAAATACAGTAAGACCTGCATTTTATCTGTGGCAGCGATTTGTTGAGATAAAAAATAGTAGCCATGTGCTTTTACCGCCGCGATATCCAGCCAGGAAAAAGGCATACTGGGGGCGCCAATGTCGGCCTGCCCAAAGAGGATTTCGAGGAATGGAATGATGGAAACCAGTGAAACCGCACTGAAAATGGTATAGACCAAAATGCAGATCAACGCCAGCCCTCCCCACCAGAAATATGGCTTCCCAAAACGGATGATTCGAAAATAAGTCTGCATTTGTTAGCTTTGCGGACAGTTCGGTCAATTTCTCCGATCCGTAAAAGTATATGGGTGAGTCGATAGTTCAAAAGAAAGTTGCCAAATTGATCCAGCAGGAGCTGGGCAATGTCCTGACCTTTTCCCGCCAGCCGGTGGCTGGAACCATGGTAACCGTTAGTGTGGTACGGGTCAGCCCCGATTTGGGGATGGCAAAAGTATTTGTGACGGCCTTTCCAGACGGGAAGCTGAAGGAAGTGGTCAAAAATCTCAATGACAACAATTGGGATTACCGCCATTTATTGGCCCAGCGAATCCGCAACAAGGTGCGCAATATTCCCGAACTCAATTTTTTTATGGATGATTCTTTTGCCGAAGCAGACCGTATGACTGGTTTGCTGGATAATCTGGAGATTCCGCCCGAATCAGAAGAAGACGTCTAAGCCACATTTCATTGAAGTTAAGCTTTTACATAGCCAGGCGATATCTGTTCTCTAAAAAGTCCAGTAATGCCATCAACATCATCACCTGGGTGTCCATTTGCGGTATCGGCATTGGAACGGCCGCTTTGATCATTGTGTTATCAGTCTTTAATGGACTGACAGGCTTTATCGAAGGCTTATTTTCTGCCATTGACCCTGACATTAAAATTGAAGCAGCGCGAGGACAGGTCTTCGAGGATACCGATTCCCTGCGTCAGATTCTTGAAACCAATTCGAATATTGCCGCCTACACCACCAGTCTGGAAAGCAAAGTCTGGTTAGAGTTTGTCGATAACCAAACCTTTGGTACCCTCAAAGGCGTTGATACCAACTTCCTCACTGTCAATCGCTTGGATACGTTTGTGTATGAAGGAGAATACGACTTCTCTCAAAGGAGTGGCATCACCCAAGCCGCTTTTGGGAGCCTGGTAGCGGCCAATCTCAAAGCGAGCATGCTCAATGAGGTGCAGCCGATCAGCGTTTTTTATATTCCGCAATCATCTAATCTCACCAATCCCCAAACGGCCTTTAACACTGACTTTCTTTTTCCTTCAGGTTTCTTCAGCGTACAGTTGGAATATGATGAAAAATACATCGTCACCAATCTGGATTTTGTGCGGGAGTTGCTGGAGATGGAAACGGAAATATCCGCATATGAAATCCGCCTCAAAAACATCGATCAGGCCGAACTGGCGAGAGGACAATTACAGGATGCTTTCGGCCCCCGGTACAAAGTGCTGACCTGGTATGAGCAACACAGTACGCTGTATCGGGTGATGAAGAATGAAAAGTACATCAGCTATCTCATTCTGGTCCTGATGCTGGCCATCGCTTCGGTCAACATTGTGGGCAGTCTGTCAATGATCGTTCTGGAGAAAACCCGCGACATTGCCGTATTGAAATCCATGGGGGCAACCTTGGCATTGAACCGGCGGATTTACTTGCTGGAAGGTGTATTGGTTGGTGGCCTCGGTGGAGGACTCGGCGCCACACTTGCCTTTATTGCCGGGACCCTGCAGGAAAAGTTTGGTTTCATCAAATTACAGGGAGGAGATAGCTTTCGGGTCAAAGCCTTCCCGATCGAATTACAACTCAATGATTTTGTCCTGGTCTTCCTGACGGTATTGTTGTTGGCCATGCTGGCTTCCGTTTACCCAGCCATCCAGGCAGCGAAGATCAAAGTGGTAGAAGGTTTGCGACAGTAAAGTATTTCAGGTTATCCCTAACTGTCCCCTTTTGAATTCCCCTTTTTCATTTGTCTGCACAAATTCTTTTGTCTCGACATTGAGTCCGGTGAGCCACATGCCACCATAGGCATAGGTATCGATGCAAATCGTATGACCAAAGTCTGCGATTTCACCATTGCGACGAGAAGTATGCCCGCAAATGACAGTATATTCTTCTGAATATGGTTTGGGTTCGTATTGCTTTTCCCAATACAAAACCGATTCACTTTGATCAACTAAGGCGACACCTGCATCCAGGCCACCATGTACAAACAGATAGGATCTGATTCTGTGGTAAGGAAGGCTGTGTTGGAGGAAATCCCAGTGTGTGGCAGGAATGTGTTGCTTCCACTTTGATTCGTCTTCCACACCATATGAGTCCAGACTGTTTTCTCCACCATGGCGCAACCATTCAGCGAGGTCGGAGAGATTCTCCCTCGCCTCCAACATCATGATGTCGTGATTGCCCTTGATAAAAATCAGCTGGGTCTCATTTGTTTTTGACAACAAAAAATCAATTGCCTCCATGCTGCAAGGGCCACGGTCTACATAGTCACCAAGGCAGACCACTGTATCCCCGGCCTGTGGATTGAGTTGCGTCCACAAAGTCCGCAGCGCAGTATCACAGCCATGAATGTCGCCAATTGCGTAGATCGCCATGGCTTTACATTGTGTTGATTCTCCGAATGGCCCAGATCAGGAATAATACAGTCAAGGCAATGCCACTGCCCCAGGCAAGTAGCACCAGGAATGCATTCATGCTGAATCCAAGGTAGATTCCCAGGAGGAAAAACAGGCCTGCAATGACCAACGCACCTAAGCCAGCGAGGATGTACCAGAGGACCTGTTCACTACTGGCTTTACGACCCTGTTTGCTTTGCTTGCGGATCGTTTTGAGCTTGGCACGGATGGATGTGCGTAGTTCTTTTTTGCTTTGCTGAATGCTTTGTCGGCGGGATGCTGGTGCTCTCTGGGCTGCATCGACATCTGGGCCAGCTAACAGCAACAGCAAGAGAGGGAAGAGAAGGATGAGTCTATGCATCAGTTGAGTAGTATGAAGGGAAGTAACAAAAAAATCCTTCTGTCAGAAGGATTTTTTTGAAATCTCATTTTGAATGACAACTAACCAACTATATTCAAAATCAGTGGTTTGGGATCTTTTTTCTCCCCAAACCACTGATTTTGAGGATATGCCGAAAAGGGAAATGCTTTGCTTTTCCCAAAGCATTTCACGTTCGGTTTACCAGAACCGATAAGAAAGTGCCGTATAAGCGGTCAAGACATCGGCGTACAAATTTCCAACAGAAATCCATTTGGGTCTTGGATGTACGCGACTACCTGCCCCCAGGCTTTGGTGATCGGCGCTTCCAGAAGATGTGCGCCAGCGGCAATCGCTTGATCGCAGGTTTTTTGAACATTGTCCGTCGTCAACCCCAACTCAATCCCAAAAGGAACCTGACCGGGCTGACTTGGGGTAAAACCATTCTTGAGATTGCTATTGGCGAGGTCAATGGAGGCAAATGCGATTTTGGTTTGGCCACTGGCCAACTCTCCATAGTCTTTTTCCTCTGTCATAAAGACGCGCTGAAATTGGAAAGCGGTCTCGTAAAAACGGAGGCTTTTTTCTACATCCTCAACATAAAGGATGGTGTATGCATAATTGATCATAGATACTTTTTCTCAAAGATCCATGAATGAGCGCAAACTTGCTTTTAAAAAAAACGACACTAGCGAAATGTAGATGGTGGCAGGCCAGAAAGCTGGATAAACTCCCGACTCATGTGCGCATGATCAGCATAGCCTTCTGCAAAGGCGATATCCAATATGCTGCGTTTGTTTGACTGTTGAAGCTGGGTCAGACTCCGCCTAAAGCGCAGGAGGCGCTGATAGGTTTTCATACTTATCCCCATTTCTGCTTTAAACCGCCTTTGAAGTTGTCTTAAGCTAAGGTTCTGTTCGTTTACGAGTTGAGAAATCTTTTCTGATGGTTGTCCCAATTTCCCTATGAAATTCAATAACCAGCTTCTGGAGGCAGTTGAACGTCTGATGCATTCTATCAACCAATGATTGATATGCAGAATTTGATGGGCTAAGTTGGGAAGGCTTTGGATTTCATGTAGAAAATGAGTGGGTAAACCTGCTACCAGAGCCTGTCCCTCAATGCGTTGATCCAGGGTTTCGTAAAGGGGGACATCAAAGATTTGCATAAAGCCAATTGGGGAAAAGCGATAGCCGATCAATTTCGTTGCCTTTGGCAAAAGTCGTTCTTGAAAACGCGTCATCAAGCCACAGAAAAGAATGTGTTCAGGCTCACTATTTTGTAAGGGGAAAATTAGGTCAACACAGGCATCAGGGAGGATGCGATAGGGACTGAGGCTACCTTCTCCTTTATAAAACCAGATGGATTCAACGAAATTCCTGAGATGGGTTGGTGGTGATATTTCCCGGTAAATCATAGACTGTGTACGAAATCATTTAGCAAGTGTAAAACTCATTTTTTCCTGAAAATACTGAAAGCCATTTTTATGAAAAAATGCACGTGCCACATCATTCG
>JBCBZF010000440.1:0-5757 GCA_039815525.1 Bacteroidota bacterium
GCCGTCATGGTCCAAAGTTTTGGGCCCAGATCGACCTTACAGGGTGAGTTTGAGCGAGATACGACCTTCAACAATCGCCCCATTAGCCTTGAATCCTATCCTGCCCCCACCGTTTTCAAGCTGGGCATTTCGATGGTTCCCTGGAAAAGTAAAGATGAATCACAGTCCCTCACCACGCTTGTGCAGCTCAATCATCCCAATGATAATGCCGAAAATCTCAGAATTGGTCTGGAATATCAATACAAACAACTGCTCTTTCTAAGGGCTGGCTATAAAATCAATGTTGATGATCAAAATCTGCCGACGGCTGGCATTGGTTTAAGGATGCGAATTGGACGCCATCCGGTGATGTTTGATTATGCCTTTGATCCCATGCGTTTTCTTGGCGTCGTCAACCGGATTGGGCTGAGTGTTGAGTTGAAAGGAATGGACCGGGAATAATGCCAAGAAAGCTTTTCAGACACAACAAAGAAGTAATGTGGCGCAAACTCTGCGCCCAAATCGATGCAGATTTTATCCCCGGTAAGAGCCTTGGGTTTGGGAAACACGATGTGATTCGGGCGTACCACGACAATTGGGTCATCCTGATTGATACACTTCAATATCCAAAGCAGCCAATCAGAACAAGATTCCGCGCACCTTATGTCAATCGGGACTCTTTTTATTTTCGCATTTTCAGGCGAAAAACCTTCAGCAATCTCCAGAAAGCATTTGGTATGCAGGACATTGTGATTGGCTTTAAACAATTTGACGACGACTTTATCATCCAGGGCAATGACGAACGAAAACTACGGATGCTCTTCGACAATGACCTGATTCGTCGCCTCATTTCCTGGCAGCCAGACATCAGTTTGTGGGTAGATGCGGATGATAGCTGGCTCACGGATGAATTCGGTCAAGGTGTCAATGAGTTGCGATTTGAAGTATTTGGTCTGATCACGGATCTGCAAAGGCTGCAGGATCTCTACGATTTATTTGCAGAATTGCTCAATCATTTGTGCCACATCGGCTCAGCCTACGAAGACGATCCCTTTCTTGAAGATTAAGCCATGACAAAAAAATATTCACCTCTATTTCTGGTCATTCTGCTGTTCCTGGCAGGATGTGAAGGTTTTTTTGGTACCAAAACCTCTACTGAGTTTTTGGATGAGCCGGTTTTTGAGGACCAAACAGTGGCATATGTTCCGATCCAGCCAGTGATCGATGATCTCAGTCGCCCGGTGGATATCATCGCCGGCTGGGATGAGTTGATCTATGTCGCAGACGAAGGCACCAATGAAATCATTTCCTTTGATCAGGCGGGTAATGAGCTGGGGCGTTTCTCCATTCCTGGGCTGGGTGCCATTGCACAGGACCGGCGCCTGGATCTACTGGCGGCTGGTACCGTCGATACCACCATCAGCGGCACCAATTTCACCCTGCCAGCCATTTACCGGATTGATCTCAACAAAGGTGGTCCGTATGGTTTGGACAATGCCTCTATCAAGACCATTCTGATCCATCCGTTTTATTTTAAATCCAGTACCCCCACCACCAGCGACGAGCAGGTGCAGTTTCATGGTATCGCGCCGGTCGGCAACAATAAATACTATGTCAGCCGCAGTGGTCCCTCCAACAATCCCAATCAATTTGGTGGACCAGACAATGCCGTTTTGCTTTTCGATGAAGATGACGTACTCGAAACTCCCGTATTCGTGAACACAAATCTGGGTCTGTTCCGAAATTATTTTCAGGAGCCCTTTGGCATTACCACCTTTGCGCAGCCGCCGCAGAGTCCAGCGGTCAGTCTCCGGGGAGATTTCATTTTTACCAGTTTGTCGGAGCAAAGTGTCTTGAAAGTGCAGGGTATCCGCCTGGCGGAATCAGCTTTTGGTGCCAGTTTTGAAGTGATCAACTTTGCGATTGGTGATAGCAATCAGGCGGATCGTTTTCTCTATGAACCCGATCGTTTTGCATCACCGGTGGATGTAACCATCGCCGGAGATGGAACCCGCTATATTTTTGTGGTAGATGCCGAAAAAGACTCTTTGTTTCAGTTCAATGCGCTGGGCTATGAAGGTGCCAATCCCCCTCCTGGGTCCCGCAGCAATAAAGCAGTACTGGCTTCCTTTGGCGGAACCGGCATCGGCCTCAAAGAGTTCAACGAACCACGTGGTGTCGCCTACCTCGACCGCATCGTCTATGTGGCAGACGCTGGCAATGGACGCATCCTGCGCTTTCAGCTGACAACTGATTTTGAGTAGGGACAAGGCATGCCCTGTCTCTACAATAGCTCATCTCATATCCCAATAACGGACCGGAATTATTTTCCTATTTTCCATCATGAGATCCCTGCTTCTATTCCTGGCCATTGTAAGTGGCCTCAGCACCTTTGCCCAAAGCGGCACCGAAATCTACCTCTTCGACCTGATCGTCTCTGACGATGGCGTCAGCATCACCAATGGGCGTAACATCACCAATCGGCCGGGCTACGATAATCAGGCCTATTTTCACCATCATCTTCCTGTCATCTATTACGCCTCAATAGACGAAAGCGAGAGAAGCGATATCAAATCCTTCAATTATCAGACCGGAGAAACGAAGCGTTTTACCCAAACGTCTGAACGTGAATACTCCCCTACCCTGACACCAGACAATGACTTTATCTCCTGCATCATCCAACGAGACAATGGTGCGCAGGATCTGGGGAAATATCCCATAACAGGCGGAAAAGCTGAAGTTCTGATCGATGATCTGACAGTGGGCTATCACAGCTGGGTAGATGAAAACCGCCTGTTGATGTTTGTGCTGGGGGAGCCGCATGAGTTGCATCTCTTTGATATTCCCGCGGCAGAGGATCAGATCATTCACAAAAACATTGGCCGCTCTCTGCACCGCATTCCTGGTCAGCGCGCCATGAGTTTTGTCGATAAAAGTGATTCTACACAATGGAAGTTGATCCGCTTGGATATGCAGACCTTTGATAAACGTATCATTGCAGATCTACCGGCAGGTAGAGAAGATGTTTGCTGGACGCAGGACGGCCAACTCTTACTCAGCCAGGCTGATCATCTGTTGTTTTATCAGCCAGGAAGTACGAAGGGCTGGGAGAAAGTGCGAGTTGAAGGGAAAAGTGGTATGCTTAAGGGCATCACGCGGATTGCGGTCAATCCAGTCAATGATAAAATCACGGTCGTGGTATCCGAGGAGGGGGATTGAATTATTCGGGCAGGCCATTGCCGCCGAAGGCAGTATTCTTGAAGCCAGAGGAGAAGGAGGAATCGATGCGTTTGCCCAGTTTGTAGATGAAGTAATCTCTTCTTTCCTCCACTTTGATTTCATCCATGATTTTATGGATGAGGTTGATGCCAAGTCCGCCTTTGATGCGTCCCTTGACGATGTCTTTTAATTTTCTGGGCTGATAACGATCAATGGGAAATGCTTTACCAGTGTCTTTGATCTCCGTATAAAGCACCCCACTTTCAAGATAGATGGCGACTTCGATGGTGGAATAATTATCGCATTGGTGCTGGTGGATCATACAATTTGCGCAGGCCTCATCTACCGCCAGAACGATCTGGTCGCTCATCTTCCCTTTCACCTCAAGGTCATCCAGCCGTGCCCGGACGAAATCCCTGATGATGGCCAGGTTCCCTTTGTTACATCTTACTCTGAGGTACGCCTTCATACTGCTGCAAAATGATCATCTACTGCTTTGCGATCCTTCAGGATGGTCAGTAACTGGTCGAGACCCAGTAGTTGAAACACATCACTGACACTTTGATTGGGACCAGAGACAATCAATTCTCCATCTTGAGACTTAATCTCATCTAAATGGGAGATAAACACACCCAGCCCGGCACTGGAAATATAGGGGATATCTTCGCAGTCAACATGAATATGAAAGCGATTCCCCTGAATCAATTCTTTGATGGCTTCGTCGAGAAATATGGATGAGTTTGCATCCAAATCTCCTTGAGGCGCCAGGGTTGTGTATGTGTTGTGATCTTCTCTTTTGATCTCCATTCTCTTTTCATTACGTTAATATCTTGCTGAGGTTATATAAACCGGATCACCAGCAAGGTATAATCATCTTGTATGTCTGTATGAGTGAAACTTTTCACTGACTCCACAATCAGAGAAGCCAGTTCAGCTGCACCAGATCTTTTGTTGTCTTCAATCAGTTTTTGGAAGCGGTCATATCCAAACTCTTCCCCTTCCGCATTGCGGGCTTCCATGATTCCATCGGTATACAGGATCAGGATATCACCAGAATGATAGTGAATCGTTTCGGTACCATGAATGTATTTTCCATAGGTCTCATTGCGCACAATCCCGAGGCCGAGCGTACCATCCCGCAACATTTTGACCTGATCCGTTTCAGCACAATACATAAATGCCGGACAATGGCCCGCCCGGATCATCTCAAACTTTCGCGCTTTGAGGTTGATTTCGAGATAGGTCAATGTCATAAAAAAGCCCTTCTGCATACAGGCAGAAAGTGCAAGGTTGGCCGTGGTCACAAACTCTTTCACACTTAATTCCAGGCGTGTCAGAGCATGAAAGATCCCTTTGATTTCAGCCATGTAAAAAGCGGCCGTGGTACCTTTACCCGACACATCGCCGACGGCGACCCGGTAGATATCTTCCGATGGATTGACCACATCATAGTAGTCTCCGCCTACTTCAAAGGCGGTTTCGCTCATCGCGACAAACTCGATCTTATCCGAGTAAGGCAAATTGCGGGGCAGCAGCTGCTGCTGCACTTCCTGCGCAATCTTCAATTGTTCCTGATAGCGTTCTACCTCAATCGAGTTTTTGATCAGGCGGGCGTTTTCAAAGGCAATACCGGCCTGTTCGGCATAAGTAGTCAAAAACTTAATGCTGACGTCCTCAAATGAGTTGATCAGTTCATTGGCCACATAAATGGCACCATAAGACTGATTACTGGAAACAATCGGAACGGCGAGCAAGCATTTATATCGACTGTCGCTGTCGCGGAAAGCCCGATGCCGCTTGGTGTTGCGGACCAAATAATGGTTCTGATCCCGCAGGACTTTTTCCGTGAGATTGTAATCCTGCTTGAGTGATTGAATCTGATTAAGGGTGATTTTTTTGCTCAACTTCACTTCCATCTCTCCACTTTCCTCATTGCGCATCTCGATCCATCCGGCATTGGCATTGGCGCGCATGATGCTCACATCCAGCAAAGTATTCATGATCTCGGTATAGTCGAGATTGGATTGGATGGCCTGATTGATTTTGTCAAATGACGTAATCTCAAAGCCCTCCTGCTCAAAAACAGACGTAGTCGGTAAATTGAAGAAGAGAGCGAGGATGGAAAAAAGGCTGTAGACAATGGTGAACAGCATCAGGTGCAGCAAAAATTCATACTGCATATTGGCTTCCTGCTCCATGTCAAGTTGGACCGGCAGCCTCTGAGTCGCAATCAAATAGGTCACGATCACCACCACAATCAGGGCAAACAAGCCCAGGGCACGCAATTTCTGATTGAAATTGAGGTAGGAAATCCAACGCACATTGACCGATAAATATAAGATCAGGATCAAATAGGATCCGTAGATCAATGCAAATGCCGTGGAACCAATGCTCCCTTTCAAGGTGATGGCCAGAGAGACGCCCATCGATACCAGAAACAGATTCCAGGCCCGGATTTTTCGTTTGGTCCGGGGATAGAGAATAAAGCGGCGGAAAATAAAGACAGCCGACAGGAAAAACACCACCAGCGCATACTGGGTCAGACCAAAAAACAAAGGC
>JBCBZF010000857.1:0-3209 GCA_039815525.1 Bacteroidota bacterium
AAAAAGATACTGATTACTACTCCCCGATTCTGTATGTACTCAAACTGATCGAAAAGAATTCGCAGACTTCCTTTTCCCTGCTGCCTTCTGCGGCAGAAGCACACATAATCTGGGATGATGGACACAAGGATTCTGCAACCATCAGCAGGTCATTTTATGCCCAGCTGGCCGCTCTGAGCGAGGAAGCCTCATTTTTAGATATTCTCTCCCCCCAATGTACCATTCAGGATGCGCAAGGACAGGATGATCTGATCGCAAGTATCTTTTACATGGTCAATTGTGTGCAGGAATTCCGTCCGGCACAGGAAGACCTGGACCATTTTGGCCGTTTCAGATATCAGTCTTCTTTTCAGGCCCGGCACCAGAACATTGGCGAGAATCTGGTCGAAAAATACATTGAGCGGTTTTGCCAAAAATATGGGATCAAAAGAACAAAGCGGAAAAGCACATTCTTTATTTCCCATGACATTGATACCATATACGGCTCCTTTCTTCAGGATGGTTTCTGGGCCGTCAAGAAATTGCAAATTGGCACCATTCTGAAACTCATTGCCTGGGAACTGAGCAGAAAACCCCACTGGAGAAACATAGACAAAATCCTGAAAATCAACCATGAATATGATGTCCGGACAACCTTCTTCTGGTTGGTTAATCAGGGAAAAGGGACCCAGGGTATCATGAACGCGGATTATCAATTGAAAAAGGAAAGGGATTTGCCGCAGTTGGTTCAGGCCTCTGATCATATAAATGGCTTGCATAAATCCTGCTCACCAATGAGCATCGATGAGGAACTGGATGAAGCAGATCTCGATACGACCTATAACCGATATCACTTTCTGAACTTTCTGCCGCATCGGGATTGGCCTAAAATTTCACAATCCCGCCTCAATTTTGATTGTAGTCTTGGTTTTGCCGAACAATATGGTTTCAGAAATTCCTATGGCATGGCCTTCCAGCCATATGACCTGCACAAGCAACAGCTATATGACTTTGTGGAAGCTCCTTTAACCTTCATGGATGGCACTTTTCACAAATATATGAAGCTACCGGTGAAACAGACGGCACAGATCGTCATTGACTTTTATCAGCAAAATGCTGAGAACTGCGACCTTTCATTGCTGTGGCATAACACCTATTTTACAAACTATAAATACAAATCATATCTCGAGGAATACAAAAAGATCCTGGCCTTTATTTATGAGGAAAAAGTAGCGTGTCTTGGGCCAAAAGAACTCGTTGAAACACATAAACTGGAGTGGAATGATCACCTTTAGACTTGCTGACGAATCCGATTATCAGAATATCAACAACTTTTTCAATCGCATCTACGGTACCAATCGGTCGTTGGAAGCTTTCTATTGGGAATTTCACCACTGCCCGCATGGGTCTGCCATCTATGTCGTAGCAGAAGATGATGGGAAAGTCATTGGGACAAACTGCGTGATCCCGATTGATCTCATAACTGCTGATCAACACATCATTCGATCCGGTAAAAGTGAAGACACACTGGTTGATCCGGCTTATCGCGGACAGAAAATTTTTTACCGGATCTACGAATTTCTCTTTGAAAAATGTAGAGAAGCAAACATTCAGGTTATTTGGGGATTTACCTCTGCCAAAAAGCCTTTCAGAAAAGCAGGCTTTTCGGTGCCGTATGATCATAAACAGAGCATTGCTGTTCACCGTCCATTCCGGGCTTACCGCTATCTGGCTTCTCTGAATAAGAAAAACCGTCTGATTGATAAAGTAAAAATCCTGGGACTCTGCATTCTCTCAAAAAGCAATTGGCTTGTTAAATCTGGCTGAAAAAAATTGCCATATCGTCTGGAAACTGAATCAAAAACGGTAGATGGGATATCAGAACTTATCCAATCTAATCTGGACAAACTACCCGGCGGATATGCCATTCATCAGTCAAGTGAATTTGAGCAGTGGCGGATTTACCAAAATCCACACTATCTGACCGTACATACCTATAGCCTTTTTGATGATGATGACCGCCTCATTGCGCTGGTCGTCTTCAATTCTCATGCGAATGGATTGGCCTTTGTTGTCCATAGCACCTTCCATGATTCCCTGGATCTGGATACAAGGGTTGCCATCCTAAGATTGGTTTCCCAACAATTGTTTCGTCAGGGGATTTCGCTGATTCGGAATTGGCACTTTGACACAAACCACCTCAATCAGGCTGACATCGTGAACTTCCGTCAGAGTGGATATACATATCTGGACCGGGGAATTGGGCTGGTTTGGAAAGTCCTTGACGATATACAGATTGAGCCCGAAAACTTTTTGTTGTCGCGGGTATCAACCGAAGGGGTTCACTAAGAAGATTCTGCCTGATTGCGGAATCAAACCTTCAGCTCAGACCCCTTCGACCATTCCCAGGTTGAGGTAGTAGATATACGCCTTTACCGGGCCATAGCCCATTTCTTTGAGGGCATAGCGATAACGATCCAACTGTTTGGCGTATTTCGGACTGGGTTGTCCGGTTTTGTAGTCGACCACCACCGCAAGCGGTCCCTGAAACATCACCCGATCTGGGCGGAGAACCATACCTGATGCCGTAATGATTTCCGCCTCATTGCGTACCTGCCAATTGCCGGAGAACCAGTCTGCAGCCTGCAGATGGTTGACAATTCCCTCCAGTTGTCTTTCTAAAGTAGGGATCTGCTTTCGGGTGATATATGCCTGTTCCTGCATCTTTTGGCAGGCCTTCGGGATATCGCTCTGGGTATCGACAAAGGAAAGTGCATGATGTAGCAATTCACCCATTTGGATACGGGCGTTACGGGAGAGGATGTCGTCGGGTAAAAAGCGGTTGGAGCTGTACTTGATGCGAACAGCTTCGTTCCAGATTTTGTTTGGCCGGGCATTGGCAACCAATTCCAGCGCTTCTTCTTCCGCCTGGCTTTCTTCCCCTTCCAGCGTACGAATAGATGCGCGGTCAATCTGTTCCCCTCGCGTGAGGCCAAATGGCTCAGCAGTCTTCTGTCCTGCCAGGGCTCCCTGGTTCAACAAGACCTGAATGAGCTGCGAACTGGTCTTGACTTCACTGATTTTACCGCTTTTTTGCACCCCAAATACATACAATCGATATTTGGGGCGTGTGAAGGCAACATATAGTAAGTTCAGATTGTCAAGATAGCTCATCAGTTTTTCTTCCTGATAGCGATCGTCGAAGTAGGTATTTTCCAAAGCTTTGCCAA
>JBCBZF010000688.1:0-4003 GCA_039815525.1 Bacteroidota bacterium
CAAAATGAAGGCGGGTCCGGCCATTGAGATAAGGATTGTTGATCTCCAATGCGGTCTTATACCAGCCCTCGCCCTGATAATACTTCACATCAGGATCAACCGCATCTTCGGCATTGAAACAGTGGGGAATGCTTACTGGTTTCCAGACTTCTCCTTCATAAGAAATTTCTCGCCACACATCCCACATGCCGCCAAATTCGCGTTGGGCAAATTGCCAGTTGTCAAGGCTTTGAATTTGGGAAAGAGCCAAAATTGGCGCACAAAATATCCAGGTAAAAATGAGGCGAGAAAGTAGGGGCATAACACAAGGCTTCTAGATGGACGGAGAAAGGAAATGCGTCTTGCTCAGTCAAAAAGTCAATCGATCAGACTGGATTTCAGTTGATCTGCATTTATTTCCGCCTCAATGTATGCTCTGAGAAGGGGAGAAAAGTCTATTTGCAGTGGGAAAATAATATAACCAACTGACAGTCAAATGACTAGCATAATCACCATTGCATCTATTCATACCTCAAACGAAAACCATCAGGAAGCTTCTGCTGCTTGGGTACGATACACTTTGGGGTTGACACCAAATTCTTTCTGAAAACATTTACTGAAATAACGCGGGTCACTAAAACCTACCTGATAGGCAATTTGTGCCACGCTATCGTCGCCTTGCTGCAACAATTGGGCGCTCCTTTTCAAGCGTATTTTTTTCAGGAAATTATTGGGGGTTTGGCCAGTAATCGATTTCATTTTGGTAAACAAAAGCGGACGACTCACAGCCAGTTCACGGGCAAATTGCTCGACGGAAAAGCTGGTATTTCCCATCTGATTTTCGACGATGTCCAGGGCTTTGGCAAGAAATCGTTCATCAGAAGTGGTGGGTGCAATTTCGCGGGGTTCCAATTTCAGAATGGTCTCGAAGCGCGCTCTGGTTTTGCGACGCAGATCCAACAGGTTCCGAACGGTCAACTGCAATTCATAGGGACTGAAAGGCTTGGTCAAATAGGCATCTGCGCCTGTTTCCACCCCTTGTACGCGAAAAATCTGCCCAGTTCTGGCAGTCAACAGAATGATCGGAATATGACTGGTTTCTACCCTTGATTTTATTTGCCTACACATATTGATCCCATCCATCTCTGGCATCATCACATCACTGATGATCAAATCAGGATATTTTTTTTCAGCCAGCGCCATGCCTTCTATTCCATTTGAAGCCTCGGTGACCTGGAAAAATGGCGTAAATATTTCGCAGACATATGAGCGAACCGCCTGATTGTCCTCTACGATTAACAGATGTTGTTTTTCTTCATGGGAAAGGGTTTTCATCGGTGCCAGTGGACTTTCTTTTTGACGATTTTCATCATGTACTGCTTTCAGGAAGTATGCATCTATGCTTTCACTGTCCCGGAAGCCATGCAGCAGCTCTTCTGGTTCATAATGTTCTTTCCCTTTCGGAAGGTCGACCTGAAAACAGGCACCCCCCTGGGTGCTTTCCCCGACCTGAATCTGCCCTTTATGCATCTCGATCAGCTGTTTACTCAAAGCCAGACCGATTCCACTTCCTTTCTGAGTAGCGTCATTTTGAGGAGATTGGTGATAATATCGGTCAAAAATCAGCTTGCGGGCCTCAACAGAAATCCCTGGTCCGGAATCACAGATCCGAATTTCGACATGCTGCTGTCGTTCTGCGATTGACAAAACGATTTCCCCGCCTGAAGGTGTGAACTTAAAGGCATTCGACAGCAAATTGTAAAACACTTTTTCCAGTTTGTCGCGGTCAAACCAAAGACGAATCGCATCCTCCTCAGCCTGAAAATCAAATTGCACATTGCCCAGACGGGCCTGCTCCTGAAAAGACAGAGAGACCTCTTTCAGGAATCTGACGATATTACCGGCGGCAGCTTCCATCCGGGCCTGATCCTGTTCCAGGCTTCTGAAGCTCAACAATTGATTAACCAATCGCATCAGGCGCTGTGCATTGTGCCGAATGGTTTTGAGTTTACGATTTTCAGAAATGTCAGCTTCTCTGGCAAGCAATTCCTCTACTGGGCCAAGTATCAGTGTCAAAGGGGTTCTCAGTTCGTGGGTAATATTGGTGTAAAAACGGAGTTTGGCCTGGTGCAAGGCTTCCTGTTGATCCTTCTTTAGCTTCTCCAATTGCAGTCGATGACGAATGCGAAAAAACCAAATAATCCCTCCAAGCAGCAGGACCAGCAAAAGCGTATAAGCAGCGTACGCCAGATTTGAGCGCCAGGGTGGTGGCAAAACGTGGACGCGAATGCTACGTTCTTCCGGGTTCCACACACCATCACTGTTGGCCGCTTTCAACTGAAACGTATAGGTACCTGGTTTTTGCAGATTATAACTTACCTGGGTCGCACCTTTGGCGAACCGCCAATCCTGATCCAAGCCCTCCAGTTTATATGCATACTGATTGTTTGCAGGGTTGAGATAGTCCAGTGCCGCAAATGCCAGAGAGAAATCTGCTTGATTGTATCGAAAAATTAACTCCTCGGTTTCATTGATTGATTGCAACAACGGCTCCCCCTTAGATCCAGGTTTTTGTTTCTGATTGAGGTGGGTAAAAGCGGAGAACACCAGCGGTGGAACGAATGTATTGGAACGAATCCTGCTAGGAAAGAATGAGGTAAAGCCGCTGGTTCCGCCAAAAAACATCTCACCGGATGACGTCTGATAACAGGCATTGAAATTATGTTCTGGATTGGCGATTCCATCGGAATAATTATATGCCTGGAGTGTATAGGCTGCTGGATCTATCTTGGCCAAACCATGTTCAGAACTTACCCAAATCTGTTGGTCAGCGTCCTCCAACAAACCGAAAGCAGCCCGGCCCGGCAAGCCATCCAGGTTTTGCAATTGCTCGATGATCTTTCCATTCTCATCCAAGACAATGACGCCCTGCTGATAGGTCCCAATCCACAGACGGCCGTCGCTTGCTTCCAGGATGGATGAAATCATCATTCCTTCCAAAAAATGTTGAAAACGAATTTCTCCATTTTTGATTGTTTCAAGCCGATCGAGCCCTCGGTTGGTCCCTACCCACAAATATCCGCTTCGGTCGCGGATGATCACTCTGACCAGATTTGAAATCAGGGTTTTTCGTTGGCCAATGATATGTTGAACAAAGCTGATCTCACCCGTTTTCAGATCCATCCGATTGAGCCCGCCGCCAAAGGACGCAATCCACACCGCCTCCTTCTCCAATAGCAGATCATATACATTATTATTGCTCAATCTTTTTGTCGCAGGGCCCAGCGCATCAATGTGCTCCCAGCGCTGATCCTTTAGGTGCAAAAGGTTCAAGCCACCAGCAAAGGTTCCAACCCAGAGAGAGTCTCCGGACCCGCTAATCACTTTAACATTGTTACCGCTCAGTCCTTTTTTCTGGGTAGGGAGAGATGGAAAATGGGTATAAACATCGGAGGCACGATCCCAATGATTCAGTCCGCCGCCTTCCGTTCCGATCCAGACATTTCCCGCCTGATCTCCCCAGAATGAACTGACCACCGGATGGCTCAGCCCATTTGACGTACCATCTGGTTGATGGTGAATAAATCGAAAAGCATCTGGATTCCAGTAACTGATCCCCCCGTAATAGGTCCCGATCCAGGCACTACCACGGGTATCAAAATAAATGGAACGAACAGAGCCACTTCCCAGGCTTTTTTCCTGGCCAGCCTGATGTTGGTAGCGCTCAAAAACGCCTCTGGCCGGATCGTATAGATTGAGGCCAAGAAATGTCCCCACCCAGAGTTTTCCAGCCGGATCAATGGCCAATGCTCTGATATCATCATCAATCAGAGAGTAAGGATTACTCGGTTCATGCCGAAACAAAGCCGGAGGCTTCCCTTCCTGCCACCGGAGGAGACCTTTCTCTCGCATTGCTACCCAAAAGGTGCCCTGCTGGTCCTGAGCAATGAGTTTTACGGGATTGGAAAAATTGTCTGTCGCCGATGGCGGCGTACTGTTGGATACGAGCGAACAAGGTCTGAAG
>JBCBZF010001076.1:0-2453 GCA_039815525.1 Bacteroidota bacterium
AGGTACCCGGCGATTATCAGTTTTATGGCAATGGCTGGGAGTGGACCCAAAGTGCTTACCTCCCCTACCCTCGCTATCAGGCGCCGGAAGGCACACTTGGTGAGTACAATGGCAAGTTTATGGTTAACCAGATGGTCTTGCGGGGTGGTTCATGTGCCACCCCAGACAATCACCTTAGAGTAAGTTATCGCAATTTTTTTCACCCACATTTACAATGGTTGTTTACTGGTATCAGGCTGGCTGAAGACGCCTGATTGTGTGAACCCACTTATCACTTATGGATAAGGAAAAAACGACATCAACTTTCGCGCAGGACGTGCTGGATGGCCTACGTGCAAACCCAAAATATCTCTCCTCCAAGTATTTTTATGACGCCAAAGGGAGTGAATTGTTCCAGCAAATCATGCGCATGCCTGCTTACTATCTCACCGATTGTGAGTTTGAGGTATTCGAAAATAACCGCAACGACATTCTGGAAGCATTCGCACCTGATGGTTCTCCTTTTCGACTGGTGGAGTTTGGCGCCGGAGATGGACTGAAGACCAAAGTCCTGCTGTCTCATTTCCTGGACCAGCAGGCTGCTTTCACCTATACCCCGATTGACATTTCAGGTGATGCCCTCCACAATTTGCACCAGAGCCTGGCCCACGAATGGCCGGAGCTGAAGGTAGATCCGATTGAGGCTGAGTATTTTGCCGCCTTGCAGCAGTTGCAGAAACAAAGCAATGAACGCAAAGTGGTCCTCTTTCTCGGCTCCAATCTCGGAAATTTTCCGTTGCATAACTCTGTCGGTTTCCTTCAAAAGCTTGGCAACTTTCTCAATCCAGGCGACCTTCTCCTGATTGGTTTAGACCTCAAAAAAGATCCGGAGGTGATTCTCGAAGCCTACAATGACAAGGAAGGCATTACCAGAGAATTTAACCTAAACCTGCTTCGCCGGATGAACCGGGAATTGGGAGCAGACTTTGTGATCGATCAGTTTATGCACTGGCCCACCTACAATCCCATGAACGGTGAGACCCGCAGTTTCCTCATCAGCCGGCAGGAACAGGACGTCTACTTTTCCGAATTGGGGGAAAGGGTTCATTTCAGGGCCTGGGAAGCCATCTGGATGGAATTGTCGCAGAAATATGACCGCCCACTGATCAAACAGCTGGCAGAAAAATCTGGCTTTCAGGTAGTCAGTGAGTACACCGATTCGCGCGGCTACTTCGTGGATTCCCTGTGGGAGAAGCGCTAGGAAGCATTCGTATCATCACGTTCAAAAGCCTTTGGTTGTTTGTCAGCCGGAGGCTTTTGGTCTATTGAAGCAATCAGAGGCACCAGTGAAGAGGGATTGGTTGATTTCAGCTACACCCAAATTCGAATATGATGTTAAATTTGGTTAGCTTTTTCCAACAATCACATGATTCCTTTCTGAAATGCACATCCGTTTTTCACGCCCCTGCTTGCTATTGATGTATCTGGCGACTTTTTGTCATCACTCACTTATCGCCCAGAAAGATGTAGAGATTCGCGGACAGGTAGTGGAGCATAATTCCACCTTTCGAACCGGGGAAGTAAAGACAATCAGCATGGTCAACGTTTCCGCTCGTTCTTTTTCGACAACGAGTGATGCTTTGGGCAATTTCACTCTGCTGGTGAGTGGGGATATGAACCAGAAGTTCATTTCTGTTTCTGCCAGAAAAAAAGGAATGGAAGTGGTCAATCAGAGAGAGTTGGCAAATGTCGATTTAAGCCGGTCTCAACCCCTGCGCATTGTTATGGCTGATCCGACACAACTCGCCCAGGCACAACTGGCGTTTTACCAAATTGCCGAAGAGGCAATTTATCAAAGTCGAGACCGGAAAATAGCGCTACTAGAGAAGCAAAGTGTGGAAAAAGAGCAAATGATCGAAGAGCTCAAGCGAAGCTCTTTCATCCAAATTGAGAATTTAGCCGATGTCAAACGTGCACTTGACCAACAATTAGAAAAGGAGTTAGAAGCCGCCAAACTATATACATCGAAGTTGTCCAGAGTAGACCTCACCTTCGCAAACGAGCAATATCGTAAGGCGTATAGAGCATTTAAAAACGGGAACCTTGATACAGTTTCAGAATTATTGTCTGTTAAAAATTTATCAAAATCTTTGCAGACGATTGACAAAGAGAAATCCGAAATCAAAAAACTGGTAGATGAAAGCGCTCAATTAGAAAAACTTATTGTAGATCGTGAAACGAAATTAAAGCTCACAGAAAAGAATCTTCTTGAATCGAGTTTGCTTGCAGCGAATACCGCCATGATCCAGGGCAAGAAACAATTGGCTGCAAAACACTATCAAACTATTGTCAGAATTGATAGCACAAATCCAGATACCTGGAAAAACTCATCGTACTATTGAGTGAAACTGGAGACGATCAAATGATCCGACATTTCTCAGAAAAATTACTCGAAATATCAGATGATCCGTTCC
>JBCBZF010000811.1:0-3407 GCA_039815525.1 Bacteroidota bacterium
CTTTTATCAATAAATTGTTGAAGCTGCATATACATCGGTTAAGAGTCTTTCTGCATGGTGTTGACGATTAGCTTACGCAGCAAACACCCAATATCAGTGAGATGGAAATGGTAAATTCCCAACTCACTGACTTTCGGGATACTGCTATCTACTTGGCCTGCTTCACCGTTTCATCCAACCACTTATAAAATTCTCTCTGCCAGACCAGGCTATTTTGAGCGGAAAGCACCCAGTGGTTCTCTTCCGGGAAATACAAGAGTTTTGACTTGATCCCCTGTAGCTGTGCAGCCTGAAAAGCTTCCAATCCCTGTCCAATTGGCACCCGAAAATCCTTTCCACCTTGAATGATCATGATCGGTGTGTCCCATTTGTCAACAAAATTAATCGGATTAAACTCGGCATAGGTCTTTTGCGCCGCCGCATTCTTTTGATCCCAGTAGGCGCCACCAAGATCCCAATTCACAAAAAAGAGTTCTTCTGTGGTTCCATACATGGACCGCCAGTTGAAAATGCCATCATGGGAAATGAATGATTTAAATCTGCCTTCATGCTTTGCAGCCAGATAGAAGACAGAGTAGCCACCATAACTTGCGCCCACGCAACCCAATCGGTCTTTGTCCACATAAGACTCTTTGGCCACATCGTCAATCGCAGCCAGATAATCTTTCATATTTTGACCACCATAGTCTTTGGAAATTTGCTCGTTCCATTCGACTCCGAATCCCGGCATGCCTCTCCGGTTGGGAGCCACCACGATGTAGCCATTGGCCGCCATTAGCTGAAAGTTCCATCGGTAAGAGTAAAACTGGGACAAAGCGCCTTGAGGCCCACCCTGACAATAGAGCAGCGTGGGATATTTCTTCGCTGGGTCAAAATCTGGTGGATAAATCACCCAGGTGACCATCTCCTTTCCATCAGTGGTTTTGACCATGCGCTTCTCAATCTCCGACATCTTGATGTCATTGTAGGTCGCATCATTTGCATGAGACAATTGCTTCATGGCCCCCGTTTTGATGTTCAGATTGTACATCTCGGTCGCATGGTTCATGTCTCTCCGATACACAATCAAATGATCCCCGCTTTGGCCAATGATGCCATTCACATCAAATTGTCCGTCAGAAATCTGTTTGGGTTTGGCATTGGCTTTCACATCGATTTGAAAAGCATGAACCGTTCCGCCGACCGGCGCGTTGAAATAAATTGTTGACCCATCTTCACTCCAGATGAAGCCATTGACGGTCCCATCCCACGCTCCGGTCAGATTCACGTCTCCTTCGGCCAGCCTGACGATGATGTCATTTTTATCAGACTCATAGCCATCTCTTTTCATCTGCAACCAGGCCAGGCTGCCTTGGGAGGAAAAGGCCGGCTGGGTATCATAGCCTTTGTTCTTCTCGGTCAGATTGGTGGTTTTCTTTGTGTCCAGGTTGTATTCGTAGATATCTGAATTGGTGCTGACCGCATAGTCAGTACCAGCAGATTTCTTGGTGACGTAGAGCACTTTTTTCGAATCGGGACTCCAGATGTAATCTTCATCTCCACCAAATGGTTTCTGCGGACAATCAAATGCTTCTCCTGCCATCAAATCGATGCCTTCATCATTGACGTCGGTGGCTGATTGGATGAAAACGTGGCTGTAAGATCCATCTTCCCAGGTGTCCCAATGGCGGTAGTTGAGGTCATCGTAGATGTACACATCTGATTTAGGAACATCACCATAGTGATCCTCACCACTTATTTTCTGGAGCTTTACTTCTTTTGCGACCAACTTCCATTTTCCGTCTGGGGACACATTTTTATCTTTCACCTTGTCCCCTACTTCTTCCAAAGCTTTCGCATCTCCCCCATCCACAGAGACGGAAAAAAGTTTGCTGGAACGCTCATTGGTCTTCAGATCAAAAGCAGAGGTTCTGTAAATGACCTGACCATTGCTTATCCCTACCGCAGACACTCGGTTGAGTTCAATCAGTTGTTCGGGAGTCATGAGCTTGGTTTGGCCAAAGCCAAATGTGATCATCATCGTGCAACATAGCGTCAGGAGCAGTCTTTTTTTCATTGTCGGTTTTGTTTGGGTTTTGCAGGTGAAGTTAGGGAATTGGATCGAACCAATATAAAGGTTCTGTTTTGATCTGCGCGATCTAAAGTGATTGAACAAAAACCGGCATTCTGTAGAACTGCCGGTCATGATGAAAGTCTCACGAGGTACTGCCGATTTCAGCAGCATTCTTTTCTTTTTGATTCTGAATTACCCAATTTTACGATCACATATACTGACCGATTTCGTCCTGGTAAGCGAATGCATCATTACTTTGCCCGTATCCTCTGATCCGTTCTTCGAAAAGTTTTGGGTCATATCCTGTTTGTTTCTCTAAGACCTGATCTTTGGTAATCGGGTTCATCCTTTCTGAATAGTGTAAGTCGCCCAGATTCTCTCTTTGGCGAAACAGAGCAGGTAGAAAATTTTCAAATGCCCCCACCTCAATGACATTGTGGGTAATCCATGCTTCCCAGAAGTCAGCGGTGAATCGACCGACGATCTTTTGATTCAAAATTCCTGCGAGCAGATTCTTTTTATGCGTACCCGCGACCACTTCATAGTGATAATGCGTTCCGATTATCTCCCCATTTTCATATACATCCTTGAAAGATATTCGCAGGCTCATCATTTTTCCAAATAAGGGCACTTTCTTCCCCATTCCCCATCCATCATTCTCGCAATAGAAAATTGTCAGTTCATTGTTAACCGGAAATTGGAAACCATATTTCTTGTATTGCATGCATTCCTGAATGTGAATTTTTGTCCCTGCGATTGGGGTCTGATTGTCCCCCAAAACACCTTTAAGCTGCGCACTGATATGGTCAGAAGGGTGCCACAACCAATAGGCTGGAACCTTCGTGTTTTCATATCCTTCAACATCATCTAAGGTGACCTCGAGATTCACAAAGTGCCTGAACCACCAGACGATCATCTCTGAGCTTACCCCTCGTAACAAGGAATGCTCCAGTACCACACAAAATTGACCCGAATTATATTTGACTTGTTTCCACAGAACCGAAGAATCCGGTTTTAGCGCACATTCAAATTTCCGCTCTTTCGGCATGGTTAGACTTCGCATATTCTTTGATGTAAGGGTTGATAGGCGAAGGTATCAGGCTGCTGTCTCAAAAAGATTGATGAGGGTTAAGAACTGGAACGCTGCTTGAGAAATCGGCTTAAGGCTTCGGGCGTAATGCCAATAAAAGCGGCAATGTATTTTGAAGGGGTGTGCTTGATGATTTCCGGATAGGCACTTTCTAAGAATCCATATTGGGCCTCAGTTGAGGTAGAGGTTTTCATGCTGATAAAATTCTTTGCCTCAATCAGGTGTTCCAGGATTTTCTTTCTTAAGAAGACCCCAATTTTTTCA
>JBCBZF010000403.1:0-5997 GCA_039815525.1 Bacteroidota bacterium
CTGGATCTGTGTAAATTGCCACGAATCTCTGAAATGGAAGCGAAGGTTTTCGAATTAAAGAACGGATTACGCGTCGTATATCGACACATTCCCTACACACGCGCAGTGCACTGCGGCTATGTGATCAACTCCGGCAGCCGCGACGATCGGGAGGGACAGCAGGGTATGGCTCATTTTATCGAGCACATGATCTTCAAAGGCACCAGCAAAAGGAAAACGTTTCACATCCTCAATTATTTGGAGTCGGTGGGTGGAGACGTCAATGCCTATACCACCAAAGAAAAAACCTGTCTGTACGCGTCTTTGGCCGCCAATTATTTTGAGCGGGCCGTGGAGCTCCTGACGGACATTACCTTTCATTCTACCTTTCCGGAAAAGGAGCTGGACAAGGAAAAGCGGGTGATTTCGGAAGAAATTGACATGTACCGAAACACACCGGATGAGGCCATTTTCGAAGATTTTGACCAAATGATTTTCCCGGAACACAGCCTGGGAGATCCAATTCTGGGGACCAAAGACAGCATCCGTACCTTCACCAAAGATCATATTTCCAAACATTTGCGCTCAGCATTTACGCGTGAAAATGTGGTGTTTGGGATTGTGGGAAATGTGAAGGAAAAAGAAGTAGAAAAGGTCATTGCCAAATACATTGCGCCCATCGAGTTGCCGGGTGGCAATCCAGTCCGTTACCAGCCCAATCTGCGGCAGGAACAAGACTTGACCGTGGCCAATACGACCGAACAGATTCATGAAATCATCGGTGGACGCGCTTTCCCTATGCAACGGGATTTGTATGTTCCTTTTCTCCTCCTCAATAATCTGCTGGGGGGACCGGCCATGAATTCCCGTCTCAACCTCAATATCCGCGAGAAACACGGCCTTTCCTACAGTATTTCTTCTTTTTACACCCCATATCTCGACTCCGGCATCTGGGGGATCTATTTTGCCTGCGACCCGGATAACCTCAATCGCATCCGCAGATTGGTCAACAAAGAAATGAAGTCCCTGGTGGAAAAGCCGCTTGGTGTGGTACGCCTGAATCAGGCCAAAAAGCAGCTACAGGGACAATTGGTTTTGGGGGCGGAAAGTCTGCTGGCGCAAATGTTGGGCATGTCTCAGGACCTACTGGACTTCGGGCGTCTGACCACTTTCGCCGAAAATCTGAATCAAATCGAAACGGTCAGCGCAGCACAAATCCAGGACGCTGCCAAGATGATTTTCCAGGAGCTGCCTTTGTCGCGGATTACCTACCGTCAAATGGCCTGATGCCATGATATCACCTGCCGAAGAAAGACTGAGTCTGCTGTCCAGCGAGCGAAAATTGCTGTTGTTCATGTTACAACAACTGCATGAACAGGCCAGCTTATCACCGGCTAAGCTCCTACCTTATGTCAATGGCGATCCCAATCGACTGGATCGCCTGGTACAGCATCAACTTTTGATTCGTTTTGATGGAAACTATGTCCTGCCAGTAGACGTACGCCGCATGTTGCGGCCTGAGCAGCAGGATACCTGGACGGATGCAGCCTGCCATCTTGCCGACTTGATCGGTCAATTTGAAAACCGTCTTTCTCTGGTCGACCCGAGCATTATCGGCCTGCAAGACAATTTGCTCCTGGTTCGCAATGCGCTCCAACAAGATCTCGAAAGTCGTTACCTTGATTGGCATCACATCTGTATTTTCTCACATGATGCAGATAGCCGCTCTGCTGGAAGAGACATATTGGCAGCTCGTCTCAAGCAGGATCACGCCAATCTCGACAAGCTTCAATCGCTGCTTTCGGTGCATCCGTGGGTCCGAAAATTGGTCCATGCCGAGCTCATTTCATTGGTCCTTTCTATCCGGGAACAAATTCCAGTCGCCCGGAAACGACTAGACCGTCTGGAAGACCTGATGCAAACTGGCAATCAGACATCTCCCCACCAGGTACACCTCATCAAGGCCTTACGCGACCGCCAGCAATTGGACCAGCGGAGTGATTTGTCATTCCTCCTGGAAGGTATTTTTCCAGATGGTCCCTTATCCATTCAAGCCAGACCGCCAGTCAGGTCATTGAGGATCTTACAACCTCCACCTACTGACGGAGCTGAAACAAATGAAGCGTTCCTTCCGCTCAGTCCAGTTCAGACGCCCAGTGAAAAAATCATTTTGACGCCGGATTGGGAAAAACTCTGGAATGAATTCTCAGGATCGGGACAAGATTTGTTCTCCTTCGTGATGAAACTACACTGGCAGCGTAGCCTGGGACCAGAAATTCGCCTGCAATGGTTTTTGCGGATGCACCAACTCTATGCAGAACAATTGGTCGTTGGGGAAAAATGGGTGGAATTGTATGGACACAAAGCGCGGGAAATTCGCCTTATTTCAGATTTTCACACTGATCTGCCCGCAAAAGCTCCAGCTTCTCAGAAAAAGAATAACAAGAGTCGCCAGTCGTAAGGTGGACGGTATTGTTCGCATTGTCCTGATAGATATAAAAATCGATCAGTTCACGGGTATAGGTTTTGTTGAACGAATACGAATAAAGATCCTTTTTGGCCCGGACATCACGACTCTTCAATCGACCGGCTAGCTTATTGAACTCATACACAACCCGCCGGTCGCGGTCCACTTCCAACGTAACATTGTGATCGTAATATTTGATGGTGCGTAGCAATTCGGGGTCTCCAAAAAAATCAGGATCACCGACCATGTCCATCGTTACTTGTCCATCTTCATACTTGATGTTAAAATTGCTGACAGCAAGGATACCTTGTTTGGGAGAAACCACCCAAATGGAACGTTCGCGGGTGGTTTTGACCCCCAGCTGAGAGCGATGCAAAATGTAATAGACTTCCTCATCCAGTAAATCTGATCGTTGCCGATAAATCAGCAAGTTGTATTGAAAAGGACTGAAGGTATGAATGGTGTCACCAGCTGCCAGGGTTCGATCCAGAAAAACGACCCGATCCACCATTGATTTGTCGCGATCTACCTGGTAGACCTTGGTCGGTGCATTGACCAGGTATCCATCAAATCGGCTGTTAAAGATATTGTAGGAAAAAGGAAAATAAGCGATTCCTCCATCTATTTCTGGATCAGAACTGTAGAAAAACCAGTTGTCAACATCCAGGAAAATGGTATCGTTCACCTGCGAAAAAGGTGGTTCCTGTGAGTATTCCTCCCCACAACCAAAGGTGGCGGTCAGCAGGATGAGGAAATAAAAAACGATAAATCCTGGTCGTCTGTGCATAATGCCGGCGGGCCTTTTCCAACGTTTCTGATGGATCAGACACGCAACAAATCTAACAGAAGCACCTTGATTTACAAAATTCGGAACTTTTCAGTGGTCCATGATTTCCGGCAGTTGGGGTTTCAAATCCTTGTATTGGCAGATCCGTGGTTTTTCCCCATCTGAAGTTTGTTATCTTGATCTTACGAAAACTGTCGGACCACCTCCCGAGTTATCATCACATGAAACCCATCATTGAAATCAAGCATCTTTGGAAAACCTATAAAATGGGTTTTCAGGAGATTCACGCCCTAAACGATCTTTCGCTGGATATTTTCCCGAATGAATATGTCGCCATCATGGGGCCCTCTGGATCAGGTAAATCAACCTTGATGAACGTGCTGGGCTGCCTGGATACCCCAACCGCTGGAGATTATTATCTCAATGGCACCAATGTAAGTGGGATGACTGATGCAGATCTGGCAGAGGTGCGCAACAAAGAGATTGGGTTTGTTTTCCAGACCTTTAACCTGCTTTCCCGCCAAACTGCGCTTGACAATGTTGCCCTTCCACTGGTATATGCCGGACTCAACAAAAACCAACGACATGAGCGGGCGCAGAAAGTACTGACCAGTGTGGGCCTGGGAGATCGGGTTGATCACCGTCCCAACCAACTTTCAGGTGGTCAGCGGCAACGTGTGGCAGTGGCCAGGGCACTGGTCAATGATCCGTCCATTATCCTGGCTGATGAACCAACTGGGAATCTGGATACCAAAACTTCCTACGAGATCATGGCTCTCTTCGACGAACTGCACCAGCAGGGCAACACCATCATTCTGGTGACCCACGAAGAAGACATTGCCATGTATGCTGAAAGAGTGGTGGTTCTGCGGGATGGAAAGGTAGAAACGATTACCGTGAACAAGGAACGTACCCGCCCCTAGGCAAAGCCTTTCCAGAATTATCTATAGAGGAAAACTCAGATTGAAACCCGCCTGGTTCAACTCATTAACCAGGGGAAGTAAGATTTGTGTCGCCAGCCCAAACAAGAGTAGATAACCGACGATGTCGGTCAGGGCAGTAATCAGAATAGAAGATGCCACAGCCGGATCAATGCCTACTCTTTCCAGAAAAATGGGGATAAAAGATCCGGCAAAGCCAGCCAAGAGGAGATTCCCAAACATTGCCAAGAATACGACCACACCCATCATGGCTTCAAACTGCGGATTGGGATGCGGATTCAGGACCGTTACTGCTACAGAGACGGCTGCGCCAATCATCAAACCATTGATCGCTCCTACACTGATCTCCTTTAAGATCACTCTCAATGCCTTACGGCGTGGAATGCCATCCGTCGCCAGGCGGCGGATGGTTACGGCCAGGGATTGATTCCCACCATTGCCTGCCACCCCCGCAATGATCGGCATCATACTGGTCAGCAATACCAGTCGCTCGATGGTCTCATCGAATTGGGACAGCGTGAAAGCGGCAATCGAAGCCGTAGCAAGATTGATCATCAACCAGGGCAGACGACTGCGTACTGCATTGCCCCAGCCACCGCGCAGATTCTCATTTTCAGAGACACCAGCAAAATTCAGGATATCTTCTGTGCTTTCTTCCTCCAAAACATCCATCACATCATCAAAGGTGATGCGGCCCAACAGTTTGCTGTTGTGATTGATGACGGGCAGCGTCGGAAGGTTGTATTGTTGCATCAGCTTGGCGACCTCTTCCTGGTCCATATTGACGGTAACTGAGACCACATCTGGTGCCATGATGTTTTTGACCAATGCCGTATTGGTCGCAAGGAAAAGGGCCCGGAATGTCAGATAGCCACGGAGCTGATAACTGTCATTGACCACATAAATGGTATAGAAATCATCCGCTTCCTCTGATTGACTGACCACCTCCCGCAATGCTTCCAGTTTGGTGAGATTTTCATTGATCACCACCACCTCCGGGTTCATCAGGCCACCAGCCGAATCTTCATCATAGGTCAGCAGCTGATTGAGGACGGATTCTTCTTCGTCCGGAACATAAAAGAGGATGCGCTCTTTGTAAGGATCTGGAACCTGTGCCAATAGGTCAGCGGCATCATCCGGTGGCAGTTCATTGATTAAGCCTGAGGCGACCTCCGGATGCAGATAGGTCAGGAGTAATCCCGGTCTGGTTTCATCGTCCATCTCAGAGATGGCTTCAGAAATCAGCTCTTTGGGAAGTTCACGAATGATGCGTTCCTGGATTTCGGGGGAGGTATCTTCCAGGACGAGGGCAATCTCAGTGGGATGAAGGACACTCAGCAGCGCCCGAACGTGGGCGTTGGGTCGTTTGAGCAGGCGGCGCACCCGGTCGACCTTTTGCTGGGTATTGAGCATCTCCGTTGCCATGTGGACAAAGGTAAATGCCAGCTTTCCAAGCTGCAAGGGAGGAACAAGCGAATTGCCCCAGATTCAGGTTCGAAATGGAATAAATGTGTCGGGTATTGCTTAGCGAAGCGCCCGGCTGATGATGTAGATGAGGATCGCGAAAACAAAAACCAAGATAGAAATCCGGTTGATTCCGTGCATGATCTTTAGATTGGTCGAACTGGGCGCATCGGGATCCTGCTTTTTGAAAGTGATGTAGCCAATGATTTTTTTCAAAACTTCCATGATCCTCTAACTGTACGGGATGTGAGTTGTTTGCAAAAAAAGGAAAAGGAGGTGGAAGGAAAAAATCTACATGGGATGGGAAGGCTCGCTGGAGAAGAGTTTGTTTCTCAACCCTTACATTTTCAGGCAAAAAA
>JBCBZF010000777.1:0-3604 GCA_039815525.1 Bacteroidota bacterium
AAAAACATCCCCATACTTCACAGGCGCAGACATTGAACCACAAGAGGAGAAGAAGCCGATGGGATGCTTTTGTACAGTTCCTGTTGATCAGGAATGTGTGGCATTGGCCGATGTCACTGTGAAAGGAAGCGTTTCCCGCGTGCGGATGACAGATGCAGACTGCCAATTTTGCTTGGATGAAATCGTAGAATTTCGGGTTGATACCGTCATAAAGGGGTTCAATGGAATGCAGGTAAAAGTAAAAAAGCTCGCAATCATCCAGACGGACATGTGTGCTTTCTCTTTTGCGGAAGACAGCTCATACATTGTCTTTGGAAACGATGTAGAGGATGAATACAATGGTCTGACATTTCCCTTCATCACGACCTGGCAGTGTTCGGGTACAGAGAAAATTGAACCTATACGACATGATGAAGCCATTTCTGAAGGCCTGCTGAACGATGAAGCCCAATCAGACAATGTATTCCTGCATGCGTCAAAGACCGATATCATCTTAATGATAAGCCTTTTGCTGAACCTCATCTTTATCGGTGTCCTGGGTGTCAAGGTGGTGAAAAGCAGAAGTGAATGCAGGTAAGAAAAATGAGTGAGGTATATGCTTGCTTGTGTGGGGTTCGAATCTCTCTTGTGATTTTTGCAAGTCTCCTTAAGCGAAGAGGCCAGATATGACCAACGAAACTATGAGTAGGTTCTATCCGTTCATGGGAGAAATTCTGGGAAAAACAGCATTGCGCCAGAGGAAAAGCACAATACCATAGGAAATGAAATTCATTCACTTCATCGATTCTGATTCCAGTGAAAAAGTTTTAAGAGAAGGGATTTCTCTGAATCCAAATCACCGAAAAGTCAATCAGGCAAGTACCGGGATCTTTTGTTACCCATTGATAAAGATTCCGTTTAAAGCGCCAGTCAATGAAGAAGACTTCGACGATGGCAGTGATTATCTCGCTTTTCAAAGAGAAGAACACATATTAAATGAATCTTTATCAATTGAAGAGTCCTGGGAAGTGGTTGGTACTTCAAGAGTTACGCGCAGGGATCCCGAAGTGAAAAATGTATCAGGGGTGATTTTTGACCTGAATGAAAATCACTGGCCTTTAACTGTTTTCATGAATGTCCGACACTCTATTGGGAAAAAGTTCGCGCAGATATTAGAACGTAACTCAAATGAAGGGATCCTATTTAGAGGGTACAAAAATAGCCTTCTAACATTGGTGGGAAGCATTCAATCCGAAAGATATGTAATTGCCAGTGCGTCTTTTACGGTAAATTCTGAGAATGACCTTTTGGATTTTGTGGATAAACTCACACTGGCGGGCGGAGGAATCTGGAAAGGAGATTCCTTTGAATGTATGCTGACCGAAAAGCTTGATGGAGAGAATATTGAGCAGATAACTGAGCTAAAAAACAGCTACTATCATTCTTTGGAAGAATGATAGCATACGTAAAACAGTGTGGAATATATTCTCCACAAAACGATTGTTATATTATTAAATGACGAAGCCAGTAAGTGAATTGACCGATAAAACTATCGCACTTCCTGGGATCAACGTGGTATTCCTCCCCCTAAAACTGAAAATAAATAAAGGGCTGCACATCTGCGGAACGCGTTTGAATCACCAGCCAAATCACAAAGGCCAGTACCACTGACTTGACCAGAACCGGGTAGTTGACAAAGCGGCGGTAGACGAAGAGGTCGATATCTTCTGGAAGAAAATGCAGCAGATAGCCGAGAATCATCAGCAAAAAGACATTGCGGTAGCCGATCAGTACTTCCCAGGATTGCGCCAGACTGAAATCAGAAAAAATTCGATTGATCATCTCGATGGCCAACTCATAGCTATTGGCGCGGAAAAAGATCCAACAGAAGCAGACAAAGTGAAAGGTGAAAAAGATGCCAGCCAGATGACTGATGATGCTCACTGCCAGTGAAAGCCAGCCCTGGGTCATCCAACTGATGCGGCTGAATTGATCGTCCGGGTCGTCGCTGCGTTTGAGCATGAATTGGTCGAACTTATCCAATCCCGCCGCCAGAATGTTGCGGAGCGTGGTTTTGGTGTCCCTGGTCAGACGATCAATCGTCAGCGCCACACCATGGAGCGCGCCCCAGACCACAAATTTCCAGGCGGCACCATGCCAGAGACCACCGAGTACCATGGTGATCATGAGATTCAGATAGGTTCGCCAACGTCCCAGGCGATTGCCACCCATTGAAATGTAGAGATAATCGCGCAGGAATGACGACAGCGAAATATGCCAGCGCCGCCAGAATTCCTGTATGCTGGTGGACTGATAAGGAGTCCGAAAGTTAATCGGCAGACGAAAGCCCATCAGCAAGCCAATGCCAATGGCCATATCGGAATAGCCAGAAAAATCGCAGTAGATCTGCATGGCATAACCGTAGACGCCCATAAGATTTTCAAAACCAGTGTAGAGATCTGGATTTTCGAATACCCGGTCCACAAAATTGGTGGCGATATAGTCTGAAATCACCGCTTTTTTGAACAAACCACCACAAATCAGCAGCACCGCCCGACTGATGTCTTCCTGGCTGATCTGGATATTTTGTTTGATCTGTGGTAAGAATTCTGCAGCGCGAACAATCGGCCCAGCCACCAATTGGGGGAAAAAGCTCACAAAGAAGGCAAAATCCAGAATATTGTCGGCGGGTCGGAGCTTCCGTCGATAAATGTCGATGGTATAGCTCATGGTTTGGAAAGTAAAAAAGGAAATCCCGACCGGCAGCACAATGTCCAGCGGATCAAACTTGGCACCTGCGATGCCAAACATACTTTCCAGAAAGAAATTGGTGTATTTGAAGACCGCCAGCATGCCCAGATTGGCCAGGATGCTGAGGATGAGGAACATTTTCCGCTTCTTTTGATCCATCTCCTGATGGATGGCAAAGCCCAGACTGTAGTCAATCAGGGTCGAGACCAGCAGGAGGGCCACATGCCAGCCGCTGGATTTATAGTAGAAAAAGAGAGAAAATGCCAGCACATAGATGATGCGCAAACGCTTTCGGTCCGCAATCATCAGGTACACTCCCAAAAAAGCCAGAAACGCAAAGAGAAAGATGCTCGTGTTGAACATCATCGGGGCTTCCCGATTGAAGAGGAAAAAGTCCTTGATATTATCTAAGAGTTGCGAATCGTTCATATTCACTCATCAGTGCCTCATACAGCAGCTCTGCCTGTAGTTCATATCCCCGGCGGGTCAAATGTAAGCGATCCTGTTGAGCCAAACCAGCTTTGTGCCAATCCTGGATCGATTTAAAACCACCCATCACTTCGTAGAAATCCCAACATGACAAGCCATTGTTCATGGTATAATCCAGAATCAAATTGCGTGCCTCTCCGACTGCTGCGTTGGGATAACGTCGTGCTTTAAGCGCATCAGCCGGGGTGGTGATGAGAATATTTGCATGCGGAAGATGCGTTTCCAGATCGTGGATAAAGGTATCCATGTCCCGAAAGAAGGTATTGGTCTGAAAACCGGAGTTGGCTTCATTGGTCCCCAGAGAGACAATGACCAGATCCGGGTCCAGGCTTTCCAATTGTTCGTGAAAATAGCGGGCACCATTATAATGGCGAAACTGTGCGCC
>JBCBZF010001037.1:0-2588 GCA_039815525.1 Bacteroidota bacterium
CCGAATAGCAGACTCAGTAAGGGAAGTATCAGTGTATATTTCGCCATCCTTTTAATAAGATATCGAGATCCAGCTCCCAATGGTAGGTTCTCGCATAAAATTTATCCAGGCCACGCGGATTCATCTCCGCTGGATTGCTGCCCATCCGATCCAACATGGTGAGCAGGCCCGGTTTGAGACGTGGCAAATCCAGCCGCTCCGCTTCAATGTAGCCGACCATGTGATATTTGCGGAAAAAAACCTGGGTCAGCTTCTGAAAAGCTGCCACGGGCTTTTTATACAGGAAAAAGAGCAAGGGAAAACTCAGGACCAGGACCGCTCCGCTGATCAGGTCAAAAATCTCTTTCTGACGTCGCGCTTCCGCACCATTCAGGCGAAAATGCGCCGGCTGCCCAAATCGGGAGGTATGGATTGCCTGTGGGCCCACAATATAGTCTGCCTGTGGGGGGACGATTTTGTAGGCTACTTCAGTGTCTCGGAGCTCGGTCATCAGATCGAGGATCTGTGTGGTTGGCAGGCTGGTATTGTCAAAGACAATTTCGTCTACGTCGTACATCCGTACGATCTCGCGGATCTGTTCCATGCGACCCAATTCCTCCAAATCCAAAGCCGTCAGTTTTTTTCCATCACTGACCACCGCCCCAATCACTTCGACCGGATAGTCAATTTCTCCCTTGATCAAATTGATGATACGTTGCAGGTCTTCTCCCCCACCGACCAGTAGTACCTTTTGTTGTGATGTTTCAGTAAAGAAAAAACTGCCTCGCTCCCGAAAATTGATCAGACCCCGGTTGGCAATGGTGGTGATCATGGTAAAGACCGCTGACAGTCCCAAGATGGCCCGGGAAAAATTTTTCACAAACGAAAACATATAGGTTCCGGTCGCGATCGCCACGAAAGCCCAAAAAGGCGCCAGGATCAACGGTCGTAATCGAAAGGGTTTTTTGTAAGCACCAGCCATCCACAGGAAGGCGATGAACACCAGCGTATAGATTGGCATGTAGACACTGACCAGTTCTGTCGGATAGGTGCCGCCCTCGATATATTTGATGTAGTGCTCCCAATAGGCCATGATGCCGTACATCAGGCCATATACCATGCCCGCCTCCAGAATCGGAAACCCGAAACGCTTGATCAAGCGGCTGAAAACCGCTGCAAAGGCACGCAAATAAACCGCCAGCCGAATGGCTGCAATGAAAAGACGTTGTTTAGAACCGCCAAAATGTTTGCGGGCAAATATGATCATGGCCTGATAAAATACCCGTACATAATTCAGGCTGCCCTTCTTGGTGCTTTCGCCTTTGTAGTGAATGATCTGGGTATCGGCCAAATAGTAATTTTGATAGTCGGCGGCGATGAAACGGTAGGATAAATCAATGTCTTCGCCGTACATGAAGAAATCTTCATCCAGATAGCCAATTTCGTCCAAAGCGGTTTTCCGCATAAACATGAAGGCGCCGGAGAGAATTTCGATGGCGTGGTTTTCTTCTTTGTCGAGATAGCTGAGATGGTATTTGCCGAAGCGTTTGCTTTTCGGAAAAATCGCAGCCAGCCCAAAAATCTTGTAAAAAGATACCCAGGGAGTGGGCATAGCCCGTTTGGATTCCGGAAGAAAGTTGCCCTGTCCATCTATCATCTTGACACCCAGTGCACCGGCCTTGGGCCGTTCATCCATGAATGCGAGACAGGTGTCGAAGGTCGTTTCTTCTACGACAGTATCCGGATTGAGAAGCAGAACGTAACGGCCTTTTGCAATCTCAATGCCTTGATTATTGGCTTTGGAAAAACCGGGATTGTCGTGATTTTCGATCAGCGTGATCTGCTCCCCAAACTTTTCCCGCAACATTTTCTGGCTCCCATCCACCGAGTTGTTGTCCACCACGATTACTTCTGCTTCCAGGCGTCTGGTGGCCTCAAACACAGATACCAGGCATTGTTCAAGGAAATGCTTGACGTTGTAATTGACGATGATGATGGAAAGATCGATGGCGAGAAATGATTGGGCCTAGGCATCTGGCAGAGCCAGTTGCTGGCGGTTCATCAGGGATCGGGCGAGTGTCAGTTCATCGGTAAATTCCAGATCACAGCCGACCGGGATGCCCCGGGCAATGCTGGATACTTTTACTCCGAGTTGGGAGAGCTTTTTAGAAATATAGAAAGAGGTGGTGTCGCCTTCGATATTGGCACTGAAGGCAAAAATGACTTCTCGTATGTCTTCGTCCTCACTCCGAATGCGGTTGACCAGACTGTCAATGTTCAGCATAGATGGTCCGATTCCCGCCAGGGGATTGATTAAGCCGCCCAGGACGTGATACAGACCCGTAAACTGATGGGTGTTTTCCAGTGCAATCACATCCTTGGTGTCTTCCACAACACAGATTAGTTTGTTGTCGCGACGTGGATTGCTACAGATATTGCAGAGGTCGCTGTCACAAATGTTGTGGCAACGCTTACAGTAGCGGGTGTTCCGCCGCAGGTTGATGATGGAACTGCCCAACTGATCCGCTTCCTCTTCGCTTTTCTTCAGAATGTGCAGAGCGAGTCGCAAGGCGGTTTTCCGGCCGCAGCGGCGCGCGCATCCAGATCGA
>JBCBZF010001162.1:0-2125 GCA_039815525.1 Bacteroidota bacterium
CATCATTGTCCCAGGGCTTTACCACAAAGTCTCGGGCACCTTCTTGCATCCCTCGCACTGCTAAATCAATGTCTCCATATGCTGTCATCAGAATGACTTCTGTTTGGGGAGAAAGCTTTTTGATCTTCTTTAGCCAGCGCAATCCTTCCTTCCCACTGGTAAATCCAGCAGTAAAGTTCATGTCGAGCAATATCATGTGGATATGTTCGGCCGCCAGCAATTGCTCGATGCGATGTGGATCATTGGTGGTCTGAACGGCGGATACACTTTTCTGCAGCACCAAACGCGCTGTCAGCAAAATGTCCGGATCATCATCTACGGCCAATACCAAACCCGACAAAGCTTTTTTCATATTCGAATATACGGCTGCCTTTTTGAATAGATATTGAAGTGATTAGATTTATTGGTAGTAAATATAACAGTGTTATGGTCGATTTTTATTAAATATCCCTATGCCAGAACGTGTCAAGCTCCTTGCAGCCCTAATATCACTTTCCAATCTGGGTTTCAAACTGGCGCACTTTTTTTGACGAGATTGTCTGTTTTATGCCTTCATTGACTGTTTTACTGTTGACTTGAACTGGGTAGTCCGTTTGATAAAATCTCATGGAATGATCCTTCAGTAAGTAAATCATGATGACCCTGCCACCTTTCAGATTGAAGTATCGCCCATTGATCATCACAATGCTGGCACCAAATTCATCGTCTACCGCTACCCAATCAATTTTTTTTCGCCCACCATTGAAGCGGCCCTGAGCAAGGTAATGGGGGGCATTTCTCGAGATAACTTCTCCGGCCTTGTACTTTCCCTTACGTACTACCAGGGAACACACGAGTTCCTGATCTGCAATGGTCCGTGAAGTATCTGAGCCCGGACTTTTTACCCAAAAAGAGATAGACTCATAAGCTCCGTCAAGGTATGAGCCAATCCTGTATCCGGTGCCTTTGTTACGGTATGAGGGGACGGGAGAAGGGAGCTGATTGAGGGGTAGCCTTTTGTCACGCCAGGCTTTCCAATCTTTCAGGTCTTGCGCAAACAATTGTTGGTCCCAGCTAGAGGGATTGTTGTTGAGCTGTATCAGGCTGTCTGCAATTTGCAGCTGATCCAGATGATGTTGCCCTGACAGTTTGGGGAACCAAATGCCGATAGCCAGTAATAACAGGAAAAGGGTTTTCATTGGAAGGAAGGTGATACATGATGGAATGGAATCAGAATGGGAAAGACCTTTGGCCATTCCCTTTTTATTGATTTCATGTATCATGGGCCAGCAACAAGCATGACTTGTTGCATTGAATCGTCCTTCAGGTAGAGAAAAGCTTAGTTTCCGGATTGTACATAACGAGGCTTGCCCTCTGAATTGGCTTTGATGGTGTCGATCCGGGAATAAAAGATGCGGTCAATCAGGCCGGGGAAAAGCCGGTTGGCGAAGTATAGAAACTTCCCTGCCGGACTGAGGACGGCTTTCTTTTTCCGTTTCAGGATCATGTTGCGAATGGTTACCGCGACTTGTTGGGGCGTTTGCTTTTTTAAACCTTTGCGCTCTTCCAGGTAAATCAGCTTCCCGTCTGCATCATAAATGATTTTCTCCGGGTCATTTTCGGTAAAGCCCACATAAGCGATACCGACATGTATGCCATCCGATTTGACTTCATTTCTCAGAGACTCTGAAACGGCCGTTAAGGCCATTTTTGTTGCACTGTAAATGGAGTTATAAGGAAGCCCGTGTAGACCTGCCAGACTACCAATGAAGATGACACTTCCTTTGTTTTGCTTCAGATGAGAAAGGGCAACTTTGGTCGGAAAGACAGAGCCCAAAATATTGACATTGGTCATATTTTGGAATACTTCGGGTGCCATCTTTTCGACACTGCCACGGGTACTCGCTCCGGCATTGTTGACGAGGATATCCAGTCTGCCAAAGTGGGCAATGGTCTCAGCAAGCATCCGCTCATTGTCCTCCCATTTGCTGACATCTCCAGCGACCGACAAAACCTCATAGCCTGCTTCGGTCATCTCTTTTGCCGTAGCGGTGATGGAAGAGCTGTTCTGTAGTGGCAGGCGCACGGAAGAGGTCGGCAACATGTCGCATGAACCGGCCGGGCGCGGCTAGCTGAAAATGGATTC
>JBCBZF010000810.1:0-3417 GCA_039815525.1 Bacteroidota bacterium
CCACCTTTCCTTGCAAGGATTGATCATCCAGACCACCTTCTCCGCTGATGACGTTGTCTGCGGCCTTAATCTGTTTGTCAAGTTGTGTCATTTGTGCAATGGTCTCAAATCCACCCAGGATTTCAGCACCGAAAAGCGCCGCCATACCTGCACCCACACCGCCCGCTGCACCGCCGCCTTTGATTTGCTGGACGTCTATGCTCCAGCGTCTCTGGACAACTTTGGCAAACTGCCGCAGACCCTGGTTGAGTTTTTTGACCATGCTGGGCGAGGCCCCTTTTTGTGGTCCGTAGACAAAGGCTGCGCCCTTTGGCCCATACAAAGGATTGTCGACATCACAGAGAATGTGGAAAGATACATCTTTCAGTGGCATCAACAGGCTGTTGTCGATGTAGCGTAGCTTGACCAGATGACCGCCTTTAGGGGAAAGAACTTTACGGTTTTCATCCAGGAAGCGATAGCCCAAAGCATGAGCAATGCCCATGGCCGCATCATTGGTGGCACTACCGCCAATCAGGAGATAAATCTTTTTGGCCCCACTTAGGATGGCATCGCGTATCAACTCACCACTGCCAAGAGTAGAGGTTTGCGTGGGCCTGCGTTGATTTTCTCCCAGTAAAACCAAGCCCGATGCCTGCGCCAACTCAACACAGGCAATGCCTTGACCAATTGCATAAATTGCCTGAACCGGGCGGCCCAGAGGCCCAGACACTTCCCGCTGAACCTTCTTTAACCTGAGAAAGTTTGCCATTAGATCCAGGGATCCATCTCCACCATCAGCCAGCGGCTGTCGAAATATTTGTGCATCGGGGAGAGATTTGCTTATACCATTCTCAATGGCTTCTGCTACTTCCTGTGCGGTGAGTGAGCCTTTAAATTTATCCGGGGCAATAAGAATCTTCATCTTTCAGGCAGCTTTCCGTAGCGTACATGTGAAAAGGGCCGGAAAATTAGGCATTCGTAAGCGTTTCTCAGAACAAATATGGGAATGCAATGCTGAAGGCAACAATCAACCCAAAGTATATCAGTAGAATCAATATCTTGGATCGATCCGCTTCCCATTGAAATGAAAAAGTTCCTTTGCCTTCACTCGGCAGGATAATACTGGCCAGATAGGCTACCTGAAGGCAGACAATGGCCCCAATGGCATTCCACCAAAACCAGAATACATCAGGAACAAACAACCAAAGGAACAGGTTTACCCCTACGCCAGCAATGATACCAATATTGATTCCCTTTGCATGAATGGGTTTAATGGCAATGGCGGCAATGAAGGTTGCCAGAATGGGGCCATAAAAGACCGAGCCAACTTTGTTGATGGCTTCGATCACAGTATCTGCTATGTCTCCGGTGAAAAACGCAAGGACGATGCAGACAACTCCCCAGAATGCTGCTCCATACTGTGAGAGCTGCATATAGTTTTTGTCATCCAGTTGTTGTTGTCGGTTGAAAAAGTCTTCAACGCTGGCGGCACTCAATGAGTTGATCGCTGAACTCAAAGAAGACATGGCGGCTGAAAAAATGGCAACCATGAGAATGCCAATTAGACCATGTGGGAGGTACTCCCGGATGAAAATCGGAATCAATAAATCAGGGCTGTCAGATGGAATGAGTGTCAGAAATGCGGGTGATTGCATGGCGAGTGTGCCAATGACAAGACCCATGATGCAGTAGATGAACGTGATGGGAAAGCGAATCAGGCCGCTGGCCAGCAGGGTTTTTTTGAGTTGTCCCATGTCCTGAGCGGAGAAGAAACGCTGTACCTGACTTTGATCGGTTGCATAGTAGGATGAATACAAAAAGAAGCCTCCCAATAACATCGGCCAAAAGCCAAAGTCTGATCCTTCTGACAATCCCCATGCCTGAAAATTGACCACTTCCAGTCGCTCTGGAGCGATGCCATCAATGAAATTTGTCCATCCACCCATTTCGCCAATTCCAACGAAGAGGCAGATTACAATACCGCCCATCAGAATGATCATTTGGATCACGTCTCCATATACCACTGCTTTCATGCCACCCTGGTAGGAATATATCATGGTAACAATCCCAATAATCAGGATGGTCTGCCACATCGGAATGGTCATTACACTGGTCAGAATCAAGGCCACTGTGTACATCATGACACTGGTGGCAAAAGCACGGCTGATCTGAAAAACCAGACTCAGCAGAACCCTGGTTGATGTATCAAAACGCTTCTCCAGATACGCATACACACTTACCACACCAGCCCGATACATAGGTGGAATCAAAATCGCCATCGCAAAGATCATGGCCAGTGGCACCCCAAACTCATAGGTGAGCCATTTCATCCCACCGCCTTCCTTGATGCCAACAAAGGCGGGTGCGGAAATAAAGCTGATCGCAGAAAGTTGGGTTGCAACGGTACTGATGGACAGGGATAACCAGCCGAAACTTTTCCCCCCCAGAAAGTAGTCTTTGCCCGATTTTGAACCGGAGAAAAGACGCCCCAGGAACAAAAAGCCTACGATATAAATCGCAACGACAATGTAGTCAAGTGTATTCACGGATTATGGATAAAGTCGATGACAGAAGAAGCCGTCCAGGAAAAGTTGCTACCGCCATAGCCTTTACTCAATGCGGGTACCAGTGATTTGCGGGCTTCAAAGTATTCATAGAAGCCCAGTTTGTCGACCAGTTCGAGTAGGTCAGATTTGACGATTTCGGCGGTTTCAGGATAGCCATAAGCTTTGAGACCGTGGTAAATCATCCAGTTCATCTGGGGCCAGACGGGTCCCCGCCAGTATCGTTTGGAATCAAACAGCTGACTGTCGACATCGAAGCTGGGGCAGAGATAAAATTGTCGTTGGTGAAGATCTGTGAGATAATCATGGAGTTTCGCTGCCTGTTCTGCCGATGGAATACCCGCATAGAGTGGCATGACGCCCCCAATCTCCTTGAAGGCAATGGGCTTCTGTGCCCTACGGTCCCAGGGGGTGTACATCTGAAGTTCTTCATGCCACAGCTTTTCATTGAAAGCTGGTATGCTTTGCTGTTGCCATTCTTCCAGTTCTCCGGTATCAAACCCAAAGCGTTTTCCCAGACTGATCAGACTTTGATTGGACTTGATCAGAATCGCATTCATCATGCTGTCCTGTACCAGAAAGGGGCTTTCCAGCCCAATCCCTTCGCCATCATAGCGGTTCTCCTTTCCAAATTGGAGAAGGTAGACATAACGATCATACTGAAAAGCAGTTGGCCGTTCCGAAGGATCTGCAATGCCATCATCCCGACGGGTATAGGATGGCAATTTACGCTGGTCGATCTCGATTCGTTCCAGCGATTCATCCCATAAAGGCGAATTGTCCCGTCCCGATTCCCAGGGATGAAAAATAAACATCAGCCCTTCCCGGAAAGGATCCCGGTAGGTGTACAGATAGCGGTGGTAGTGGAGGA
>JBCBZF010000977.1:0-2766 GCA_039815525.1 Bacteroidota bacterium
ATATTGCAACCTGAAGGCAGGATTTGCTTTCATGAATACAGCGTTGCTGGGAGTATACGAAGCAAGCTCGTGTGGAACGCGGTGACCGCCGGGATCATCCCCAAAAGTCTGGTAGATCCATACAAACACCCAGAGCTTACCACTACTAAACGGAATGAGATAATTACTCGAATGGAGAAATATGGCACGATTCCTCCTGCATGGACCGATAGTATCAAAAATATTCCAATATCTGTGTACCTCCTCGCTCCCCTCCGGAATTAAATATGTGACGATCTCCATCCTTGGGAATCCGTATCAAAGTACAGTCATGAGTCATCAGGGGAAAAACTGAATTGAGCAGTATTATGCTATAAAACCGTTATTTTTTTCATCATCATTTCCTTCCCATTCAAGCGCAGTAAATAGCTTCCTTTTGCCAAATCACTTACATCTATCGACTGCTGAAAGCCTTGTATTTCCACTAAGTTGCCAGAAAATACCTGCTTGACGACTCGGCCCTGTAAATCGAGTAAATCAATCTGTACAGTTTCTGCTGCAACATTGAGGTATTGGATCTGGATATGGTCGGTGGCAGGATTGGGGAAAAGTTGCAGGCCTGTCTGCACGATTTGTAATTCCGTCGGACGCGGCCCTTCTACTTCATCAAAATGGGTGTAGGCATCGACACCTTCCGGAGCCGTTTTGTAAGAAACACCGTCAATGCTCAGATTGCTCAGGGTATAAACATTCGGCGTACCAGCCAAAGGCGTAGAGGTGGCAATCCCCACATAAATTTTTGCCGGCATGAACACTTTGGTGCTACCAATCTTGGTCCAGGAATTGCCGTCATTGGATTTGAAGGTGATAAACCAATTGCCGAAGCGGACGAGTCTGAGCCATTTGGGGGTGGTCCCATTGCCCCCAAATTTGATTCCGGTCAGGCCACCATCAAAGCTTCTCCTTTGCATAAATGCCTTTCCGCCAGCGTTGACGGCCGCAAGGACGTTACGACTTTTGGAGGAGAGGGAAGCACGCATCATGATACCAGCCAGATCCCAATAATTGTTATAGCCGAGGTCGTCCACCCGAACGATGATTTCTCCATTGCCGCTGAACTTTCGGTAGATGAAATGAAAGCCATCTTTGATCCACCAAATATCATCACCAGAGGCATCAACGGTGTAGGTCCCCATATTGTAGCAAACCGAACCGGGATACCCACCAGTATTGCCAATATCGGCATGGGTGAGTCCCACCGGCAGATCACATCCGCCGCCCATTCCCACGGTTTCATACACGCCCATGTCCACCGTTCCCTGAATGCGGCTGGCTCCATTAAGGTCTTCAGTCAAAGCGATGGGTACGGCAGCATCGTCTCCCGCATCAATGGCTGGAGACCCAGCCATCAGCGTGAGATCCCCTCCCATTGGATTGGTAAACATGGGATCAGCATCGATATTGTTCCCTCCATCATTGCCAAAAGATGCATCCCAGGCCATGCTGCCCCCTGATCCCTGAATGAGACTATGGGAAAAAGTGCTGTTGCCACCGTCTGTCACTTCCGGATCACTGATACCCGCGGTATTGCCGTAGAGAATGCAATTGGTGGTCTGGGCAGTCATCATCTCCACCATGTTGAAGACAAAGCCTTCGAAGTATAATGCGCCGCCGTTTTCACCTGCCTGATTGTTATGAAATGTACAGTTGAGGAAGCTTGGCTCCATAATCGGTGGCAAAACCAGTGGCGGCCCAATGGTCCGTGCAAAAGTCGCTACAGCACCACCATCATCGGTCGCGGTATTGTCGCGAAACTCACAGCCAGCGTAGGTTACACTGAGATTTCCACCATCACATAGGTGCGCCACCGCACCACCCCAGGCATCGCCATTACCGCCGACACTGTTGGCAATAAAGCGACAGTTATAAAATTCTGGATGAGAAGCACCAAGGTTGTCCGTTGGGGAGGTACTCATGTTGATGTAAACGGCACCGCCACCACCGCCTTCGTAGGCACCGGTTGCATTGCCAGTTGCGCTGTTCCCTTCGAACGTACAGGCCGTATAGGTTCCATTAGAGGCCACCATCATGATTGCGCCACCTGAACCGGGCAGCGTATTCATCATCGGATCAAAAGCCGTTACTTCATTGTTGAAAAAAGAACAATCTTCAACTGTTGCGGCATCACCCAGCATATACATGGCGCCACCACGACGGACCGCTTCATTGCCGGAAAACATACAATCGAGAATGTTGGGTGCATAGGTACCGGCTGTGAATGAGCCCATGTACAAACCGCCACCATTGCTGTTGGCAAAATTGCCTTCGAAGCGACAATTATGGATCTGTGGACTGCTGAGGTCAGCACCAGGATTGTCATCATTGAGCCAGCCACCACCATTTCCATTATTGTTGAAGCCAGGGACATCAGCCTGGCCAGCGGTCACGATAAATCCGTCCAGGCGGGTCGAAGCCGAGACAGATTGGGTATAGATGACATGGTAGGCATTGGCACCGACAAGATCAGCGGTGGTTTCCGCAATGTTATTTCCATCCAAATCGGTATCGTCGCCACCAATATCGCCACTGAGGATCGTCAGGTTTGTGGTAAAGTCCCGGTCAGCCAGATTCATTTCTCCCCCCACAAATCCTCCGTACAGGCTCACACCGCTGGGAATTTGGAAGCTAACTTCTCGTGGATCTCCCCCTCCGCTGGCATCTGCATCGACTTCGACGCTGGGCACATAGACGCCTTGGACGACCCAAATTTCATCACCGCTGTTGGAA
>JBCBZF010000813.1:0-3400 GCA_039815525.1 Bacteroidota bacterium
AAAAGCAAAAGGTGCGACTATCTGCAATCTGCTCCGAGAAATCTTCCAGATTATGGATAGAAGCATGTTGTGGGTTCAGGACGTCAGAATCAAAGTCAATCATGACGGCGGCATTGAAATCCTCAGCCGGTAGGGCTGCCAATTCGACCCGACGGTCTTTTTCGATGTAGTGGACTGGTTCATCAATGACGAAAACTTCCCGCTCCGCCTCCTGTTCTTTGGAACCGGCTTCTAAGAGGACGTTTAAAAAGTCCCGGGCGCTGCCATCCATGATCGGAACTTCCGGACCACTGACTTCCAACAGGGCATTGTCAATGCCCAGGCTGTAGAGCGTGGCCATGACGTGTTCGATGGTTTGTACACTGGCACCGTCTTTGCCGATTTTGGTGCTGCGGGAGGTATCGATGACATTTTCTACCAGAGCAGGAATGGGCTGGCTGTCTGGTAAATCAGTCCGTTTGAAGGCAATACCATGGTTCTCATCCGCAGGATGAAATGTGATGCTGGCCGATACACCGGTGTGTAGTCCTACACCGGATAGGCTAACCGTTTTTGCGAGGGTATGTTGTTTTGCTCCCATATTCATTTGGTAGTGTCAAGCGCCTCCTCCAGTTGGCGGATACGGGCGTATAAATCTTCTAATTTCCGAAAAACGACTTCTGATTTCAATTGCTGGCGATGAACCTGAATAGGAGAGCCCCGAAAGGCCAGGCCTTCTTCTTTGATGGATCGGTTGACACCAGACTGAGCATCAATCTTGGTCCGATTGGCAATGTTGAGATGGCCTACAATGCCTACCTGTCCACCAATCATACAATTCTCTCCTAAGTTCGTACTCCCGGCAATGCCAGTCTGAGCAGCGATAACAGTGTGCTGCCCGATGTCCACATTGTGCGCCAGTTGGACCAGGTTGTCAAGTTTGGCTCCCCGTCGAATGATGGTTTCACCCATGGTCGCCCGGTCAATGCAGGAATTGGCGCCAATCTCTACTTCATCCTCCAACACGACAATACCAGTCTGAGGTACTTTTTTGAAGCTACCATCTGCTTGCGGGGCAAAACCAAATCCATCACTCCCAATAACTGTCCCAGCATGCAGGATACAGTTTTGCCCAATGCGACAATGATGGTAGACTGAGACATTTGGATACAAAATACTGCCTGCACCAATCACTGCATTTTCCCCTACATACACATTGGGATAAATTCTGGTTCCCTTTCCGATTTTGGCTCCTGCAGCGATATAAGCGAATGCACCAACGTACACATCTTCGCTAAGTTCGGCTGTCTCGTGAACAAAACTTGGTTGCTCTATGCCACTCTGAGAAGCTGCCATTGCCGCCGTTGCCATTTCCAGCAGACTGGTAAAAGCTGCATAGGGATCATCTACACGCAACAAGGCAGCACCAATCGTTTGTTGAGGGACAAAATCCCTTGAGACAATCACCGCTGAAGCCTTTGTTTCGTAAATGAAAGGCAGATATTTTGGATTGGCCAGGAAACTAATGCTCCCCGGTACACCCTGCTCGATTTTGGCAACTTGTGAAATCTCAACTTCGGGATCACCTTCCAGCTCAGCCTGCAACAAGGCAGCGATTTGTTTGAGGGTGTATTTCATTCAGTGTCTGGGTTCAATCGGGTCAAAAGTAAGGATTCTCTGGCGATAGACCGATCATTCGTTGGGGATTCCCTGAAAAAACTGGCCATCTCGTATGATTCCCAGCGCTTTGCCTTTACGTTCCTGATTGAGCAGGTAGCTGTTTTTCGCTCTGGATGGAATCTGCTCTTTGCGTAGGGTGAAAAATGCCATTTCCTGAAAAAGACTCAGGTCGGCGGTTTCTCCTTTCTGAATGCAAACTGGATCAAGCTTGAGAATCTTCCGTGGGTTGATGGCAATGAGTTCAACCCAGCGGTCAATGTTGATAAGGCCAGGATCAATCAGCTCTTCACAGGCAATTGAAAATGCCGTTTGCAAGGCCAAAGAGCCGGGATCGGCCATGGCGAACTGTAACTTTTTTTCTTCTACACTTTGGGCCCTGTGACCGCTTGCCAGTACATCGATTTTACCTTGCTCTAAAGCGTCCTTGAGTGCTTTTCGTTGAACTTTTGAACGAAGTGGTGGGTCCAGCTTAAGGTTGGTGTCAAATTCAAGCAAATCTTCATCAGAGAAGAGAAAGTAAGACAGATTGGTCCCAATGCTCAAATCCGAATGCTGGGACTTTTTCTCATGTAAATCATCAATGGCTTCTGCTGAGGTCATGGGATGAAAGTGCATTCTACCTGGTGCATAGTCCAACATGCGAATGTCTCTGGCAGTGCCAATTACTTCGGCAGTCTCTGGTATACCTGGCATGCCCAGGCGAACGGACATAACGCCTTCATTCATTTGTCCTCCCTGGGTGAGGTGTGTATCAACCGGATAGTGAAACAACAGCCCATCAAAAGCTTTGAGATAGCGTAAGGCCCGCATCATCAAGCCACTATGTTGCAGAGGGTGAGTCCCATCGGTAAAACTTTTGGCACCAGCCTGCTGCATATCATACATTTCCGCCAGTTCTTTTCCTTCAGTCCCAACTGTGATTGCACCGGAAGGGATGATGTTTACAGGTAAGTTTTGACTCCGCAAGACAAGCGATTCCAGTTGCTGACTGCTGTCAAGTACCGGATCCGTATTTGGCATGCAATGCAGGGTCGTAAATCCCCCCTGAACCGCTGCCAGAGCCAACTCTTGCAGTGTTTCCTTCCATTCTCCTCCTGGATCAGATAAGTGCACATGCATGTCTACCCAACCGGGTGAAACATAAATGTGATCATTGGAGATATGCTGTTCTCCTTCCTGTGCTATCAGGCTGTTGGCGGGGGCAATTTGCTGGATGATCCCTTCCTCAATCCGGATGTCAACCCATTGGCGATGGTGGGGACTCTGCGGATCAACGACCCAGACATTTGAAAGCAATATGGCAGCCATAAAGAAAAGTCTTCAGAAAATTCCTGCTGGATAAATTCCGGCTGCAAAGAAACACAATCATCCTGCGTCGATCAAGTCAGGATTTCGTTCTGCTGTTATTACCGAATGCCAATAGGGCAATTTCTACCGCCAGGAAAATGATGCCGAGCCAGGCAAAGATTTTCCAAAGCGGAAACCCTTCTTTTTCGACTTGAATGGTTTGGGTAATCTGATCTGGCTGTGCATCCAGAAGGCGGATATTTTGTAAGCCAGCCTGATCAAGCCTTGAACGGAGTATTTGGGGATCCGGGAAGGTCAGTTTTGATTCCAGATCGGAGATGTTAAATGCCAATTTTTCCAACAAAACGTCTTCCTGAACAATGTCGTATACGCCTTCACGTAGATCCATTTGTTCAAAATTTAGCGTGGTCGCGCCGCCCTGGGCATATTGCTC
>JBCBZF010001067.1:0-2484 GCA_039815525.1 Bacteroidota bacterium
GAAGCAAAAGTGGAGACGCAGATGATCCGCGATAACGCAAATATTCTGCTATTCGGCATTGTGGTCGCTTTCGCAATTGCCTATGGGTTTGCCGCACGAAACGTGCTCAGCAGCATTCTCACCTCCTTTTACAGTCGCGGAAACTTTTCAGTTGGACAGATCATCGAACTGGATGGATATCGCGGTACAATTGTCAAAATGGACAAAATCTCTTTCACCATAGACGCTGGAGATCAGTTGGTGGTTTTTCCCCATGATCGTTTGATGAAAGATACCATCATCATTCATAAAAAGTAATCACACCATCAATCCATCTTCAATCTCCATCACCCGATTGGCCTCTCCAGCCAGAGTCGGATTGTGGGTTGCGATCAAAAAGGCTACACCCGTAGTCTGAGCCAATTCGTAGATAAGATTATATAACTCCTTGCTGTTCCGGGTATCAAGATTACCCGTTGGTTCGTCGGCGAGGATAAGCTTCGGTCCATTGATCAATGCCCGGGCCATAGATACCCTTTGTTGTTCCCCGCCTGAGAGTTGACTCGGTTTGTGATGCATCCGATTGGCGAGCCCCAACTTGGTCAGCAGTTCTGTGGCCTTCGTCTGAATGGCAGATTGATTCGCTTCCGCAATCATGCCAGGGATACACACATTTTCCAGGGCAGTGAATTCGGGTAGGAGGTGATGAAATTGAAAAACAAAACCCAGCTCCAGGTTCCGGAATTGTGCCTTCTGTCGCTCAGACATCTGGTCAACCGATTTTCCCTGAAAACTAATGCTACCCGAATCAGCTTCATCCAGCGTTCCAAGAATCTGTAGCAGAGTACTTTTTCCCGCACCGGAAGCGCCAATGAGCGCGACAACCTCCCCAGGCTGCAACTCTATGCTCACGCCTTTGAGAACCTGAAGATTGCCGTATGATTTATGAATATTGTGGGCTGTCAGCATAGGATCAGATTGAAAATGGGTTGGCACCATGATGGGTTCCGTCAAACACCCGGATGGCAATGACTGATGATTCGGCTGTTTTTTTCCCTTCTACCAATACATCGCAGTGCATGGTGGTCTTTTTACCCTTGATTTCCAAAACCTTCGTCCGCAATTCAATTTCCTTATCGTTTGGGGTGGGGGCAATGTATTTGACAGACAAGGTGCCCGTTGCATAACGGTATTCAGGTTCACTGCCCAGCGCGCGGTCTTCGTCCCGACAAGCAGCGGCCATGGCAGTGCCCATACAATGGCAATCAATCAGCGTTGCCAAAATGCCACCATTTAAAATATTGGGCCAGCCGTGATATTTTTCCTGGGAGTTCCAAATACAAACCGCCTCTTCTCCTTCCCAATAGCTCTTGATTTGCAGGCCATCTGGATTGTCATTGCCGCAACCAAAACAGACGTTGCCGGGCATGAAGTCCTGAAAGTATTGTCTTTGCATACCCAAATATAGAGAGTTCCAATCGATCTGCCAGCTTTTGTGGAATGAACAGCTGCATTGCAACATGCAGAGGGACCGATAAGCAATCAGCAAACCGATAATTTTGTCATTCTGAACTCCGTCTCAGAGTCTTTAGGCGTTCAGAGAACTGCTCCAGGAAGACAGGTTGTGTGGGGCTAAGACTGAAAATGTATTTTGTCGTACACCCGCATGGATTGATTTACAAAAGGCATGACTTACGCAGAAGCCATGCCCATTTCATCGTATTTTTCCTTGAGATTAGTTTGCCGGAACAGCCGTAATCTTCACATTTACCTTGATGCCCACTTCGATTTCTGTACTTAAGGCTTCATTCATTTCAGCCACTAATTTGAGCTGAGCGGTTTCTTTGTCCAAAAATTGCATCAGTTGAACTTCACCGGCATCAATCTGCAAATTGAGACTTTTCGTGAGATTGCCATGACCTTCGGGTAGACTGGCCAGCGGGGAAGAAATGCCGTCAATGATCATGCTCAGTTGCAGACTTTTAACGGCGTCCCAATTGATGTCTTCGTCGGCAGGAATATCAAGCTGGACACTTTCCAGTTTGACGGCTGTCATGCTGGCAAGATTCCGTTCATCTAACTCACGGGCTACTTCAAGGTCGAATTCCTCGGACTCAATGATCAGATCTTCGGAGACGTTCTGATGAATAGGCGCCTTAAAACTACTGTCGAAGTCGTAGTTAAAAGAGACATTGATCAGATCCTCTTCACAGGCAATGACAACAAAAGGGAGGAGTAAAAACAGGAGCAATCGTTTTTGCATAATGAAATAGAACACATTGGTTGAACAATGGCCTGAAGTTGCAAAATGATGATTTATTGAAAAATACGATTTTTCGTAAATTTTAACCTGCTTCCTTTGCTAAATGTATTCGACATCTTCCCGAAAGGGAAATTCCATCAAAATTCTGACTGCCCGCTCAATGTCAAACTCTCCGAACAAGGTTCGGTGCAGCATATGTGTGATGGGCGCAGCAATCTTATGGCGGCTCGTGATGGCCTTGA
>JBCBZF010001261.1:0-1792 GCA_039815525.1 Bacteroidota bacterium
CTCCCCTCCGTCTGGAGGGGGGCTTTTACGAAAAAAGCCTTCCATCCCACACCTTGAGGGGATTCCACGTTTTCCGACATCCTATTGTAGAGATCAGCTTGTATGCAATGCCACCTGAGATGGCTAAAGTCATTTGATCTATTTGACGCTTGAATCGTATCTTTATACTGAGTACAGGATTTCATGATTGTATGTGGATGAAAAATATATCATTGCTATTGATACTCTCTCTGTTGTGGCTGCAACCGCTTTCTGCCCAGTTTCTTTCCGCGGATATTCAGGTAAGCGGGCTAACCTGTTCACTGTGTTCACGTTCGACGGAACTGGCCATTCGTGAATTGGATTTCGTAAAAGACATTGATGTAGACCTCAATCGAGCCGTTTTTGTGGTAAGCTTTTACCCCGACAAAGAGATTGACATGGACAAAATTCCAGAGCAGGTAGAAGCTGCAGGTTTTTCGGTTTCTGGTCTGACCGCCCGCTATGTACTCTCCCAACCACTAAAGGCAGTTCCGAATCAACCGCTTGAACTATCTGGAAGATATTATCACGTCATGGCTGATGCCTCTCAGACTTTCCAAAATGAGGTTCTGCTGACCTTCATCGACAAACATTACGTGAGCAACAAAACGTTCCGGACCTATCAAAAGAATAATGCCCCCCCCTGTTATCGGACTGGATTTGCCGTTCCGGGAGAATGTCCTCACCAGGTTCCGGCAAATACCCGCATTTATCACATCACGCTCTAAACTTGGAAGAACAACATAGCTTCATCGGCCAACTCATCGTCGAATTCGCGGATTTGGCCTGGGGAATGCCATTGCTGATTTTATTACTCGGCGGTGGTCTTTTTTTTGTGGTGTATTCCGGCTTACTTCCCTATCGCTATTTTGGCCATGCCATCCAGATTTTACGTGGCAAATACGACAATCCAGACGATCCGGGAGACATTGGCCATTATCAGGCACTTTCTACCGCTTTGGCGGCGACCGTTGGAATGGGAAATATATCTGGCGTCGCGGTGGCCATCAGCATTGGGGGACCAGGGGCGGTATTCTGGATGTGGATCAGTGCCCTGGTCGGTGTTGCGACGAAGTTTTTTACGTGCACGCTGGCCATCATGTATCGTGGCAAAGACAGTGCGGGTGATTTGCAGGGAGGGCCAATGTATGTGATCATGGAGGGATTGGGACACAAATGGCGACCCCTTGCCGTTTTATTTTCTGTGGCTGGTCTGATTGGTTGTCTTCCCATTTTTCAAGCCAATCAATTAACCCAAACCATCCAGGATGTGGTTTTATTGCCAGCTGGGATTGAAAACAGTGTCATCAGCAGAACGCTGGTGGGTTTGGGCATCGCAGTTGTGGTCGGTGTGGTCATTTTGGGAGGAATCAAGCGGATTGGTGCCACTGCAGCCCGGATGGTACCCGCGATGGTTGTGATTTACTTTTTGGCGGTGAGCTACATACTGCTCAGCAATTTTTCGCAAATCGATGATGCCTTTTTGCTCATCTTTCGGGATGCCTTTAGCGGAGAAGCAGCATCCGGCGGACTGGTCGGAGCGGTGATTCTGGCCGGTACCAGGCGCGCCGCTTTTTCCAATGAGGCCGGTATCGGTACCGCGCCCATGGCCCATGGCGCTGCCAAGACCACTGAACCCGTTCGCGAAGGCATGATTGCGATGCTGGGGCCTGTGATTGACACCATCGTAGTTTGTACATTGACCGTGCTTGCGATTATCATTACCGGTACCTGGCAAACTCAGGAAGCAGAAGGGATCAGTATGACGCTC
>JBCBZF010000825.1:0-3344 GCA_039815525.1 Bacteroidota bacterium
ATAGCATGATGCACACGATGTTGGGACGGGGTAACGATTACATACTCCAGCCATCCCATTTTTCCTATATGTTGAGTATGGTCTGCCATGCGTCTGCCGATCACCAGAGCTGGTGCTTTGATGGCCGATGCACACTACGGCTATGGCCTCCCAATTGGTGGGGTACTGGCTACCGAAAATGCGGTCATTCCCTACGGCGTAGGGGTAGACATTGGGTGCCGCATGTGCATGAGTGTGCTGCCGATTGCGGCAGACCAACTTGATGTACATCGGGAAGACTGGAAAAGCCTGTTGTTGGAACACACGCGCTTTGGAAAGGCTACTTTTCGACAGCCACGTGAGCATGAAGTGCTGGACCGTCCTTTGTTCAATGAAATTGCAATATTAAAGCAGCTGCAACGACGCGCCTATTCCCAAATTGGCTCTTCTGGTGGAGGCAACCACTTCGTCGAATTTGGCATCACTGAGATCCTGGATGCCAACAATGAGTTTGGGCTGCCTCTGGGGGAATATGTTGCCATTTTATCTCATTCCGGGTCTCGTGGTCTTGGAGCCAATATTGCTGCGCATTATACCAAAAAGGCCCGTGATGTATGCAAGCTACCTGACAAAGCCCGCCATCTGGCTTGGTTAGAGCTAAGCACTGAATTGGGGCAGGAATATTGGCAGTCAATGAATTTGGCTGGTGACTATGCTTCTGCCTGCCATCATCAGATCCACGACCGCCTGACTGACGCATTGGGAGAATCTGCTCTGACAAGAATTGAAAACCATCACAACTTCGCCTGGAAGGAGAAAGATGCTGAGGGAAGAGAAATCATCGTGCATCGTAAGGGTGCTACTCCAGCTGGAAAAGGTGTATTGGGGATCATTCCAGGTTCCATGACGGCTCCTGGATTCATTGTCAGGGGAAAAGGTCATGCCGCTTCGATCAATTCTGCTTCTCACGGTGCCGGGCGGGTGATGTCGCGCACCCAGGCTAAAAAACGACTGAGAGCGGAGCAGGTAAAAGCTTCCCTCCAGGCGGCTGGGGTGAGTGTGATTGGTTCAGGATTGGATGAAGCACCGATGGCCTATAAAGATATTCATCAGGTGATGGCGGCGCAGGAAGAGTTGGTTGACATAATTGGCACTTTTCTGCCTAAAATTGTCCGTATGTGTGGGGAGGAAATGGCGCTTGAGGAGGGGAAATAAATGAGTGGTAAAAAAAACGCCCACAAAGCCGGCAGCGGGTTGTGGGCGTTTTGGGTAAGGTGGATCAAACCACCATCTCCCAGCCTGGCTCATACTCCCGGGACCAGGATTGCATTGCATCCCGATCCCCGATAATGTGTCCATTCCGCTGATCGATATTCAAAGCCCTGCCTGACTCATAGGCAATATTGGCCAGATGGCACATCAAAATAGATTTATGTCCTTCATCAATCGGACTGGAGTTGGGGGTGCCGTTTTGAATCGACTGGACGAAATTCTCGACATGGACGACGTCCAGACGCATGCCCGGTCCAATGGTATTGGTCTTATCCGTATCGGCTCCTGCAGCCGGTTTGGTGTCATCTTTCACCTCCTTGATCAACTGAACGTCCCGATCGTTATTATAGACTTTATAACTGTTGCCGCCCGGCATAACGATGGTCCCTTTTTCTCCATAGAAAATGACGCCGCGTCCACCGCCTTCAATGGGCAGTTTGTTGCAGGATCGGCTTTCCCAGGTGAAGGTTTTCCCATCTTCAAAATCATAGGTAACCACCATGGTATCTGGAAATTCCCAGTCGTCTTTATAGTGATAGCGTCCACCGCTGGCGACAATGCGGGTTGGATAATCCAGGCCCATGCCCCAGCGCATCGCGTCGATTTCGTGGGTGCCATTGTTACATGATTCTCCCGTACCCCAACGTTTGAACCAGTGCCAGTTGTATGGGTGAATATTGTCCCGATAGGGCGTACGGGGTGCCGGCCCCTGAAACAATTCGTAGTCAAGAAAGTCAGGAACCGGGGCTTCTTTTCCGTAACCAATTGAGCCTCTTCCGTTGGCATACCAACCTTTGGCAAAATAAACATTGCCAATGATGCCCTCCTGAATCTCCTGCATACATTGATTGACCCTGGACCACGATCTTCTTTGGTTGCCCATTTGCACTACCCGATTGTATTTCTTTTGTGCCTCCACCAGGATCTCTCCTTCACGCGGATTGTGCCCGCATGGTTTTTCCAGGTAAACATGTTTGCCGGCTTTGAGCGCCATCAGTGCTGCTGGGGCATGCCAATGATCCGGCGCAGCCACCACCAATGCATCCAGCTGTTTGTCTTCCAGTACTTTACGAAGATCTTTTTCCTTTTTCGGAACCTTCTTTTGAAATTTTGCGATTTCGGCCAGACAATCATCAAAATAGCGGTCATCAACATCGCATAAATAGGCAATTTCACAATCTTTGACCGCGGCGAAGGCTTTGGCGAGGGCTTTGCCACGACTGCGAATGCCCATCACTGCCACCACAACCTTTCGGTTGGGAGAACCCTGGGCAAAAATGTGAAATGGGTTGGCAAGCAAACCGCTCATTGCAGCAGCGGTGCCGGTGGTTTTGATAAATGATCGACGGCTAAGAGAGTCCTTCATCTGAATTACGAGATTGATAGTATGGAAAATTAAGATACTGTATTCTCTTTGAAAGCCAATTTAGTGATCTCGAAAACCGTTCCCATCCGGTATGAAAAGGTCTTCCTGCAATATCGAGCTGGGTGCATAGGTGATTTTACCTATTCGATGGTGAAAATACCGTATTGGGAAAATCCGTTGATCACGTCATGTTCGGCAGGAGTGAATTGCCGTTCTTTGAATCAGTTTCAAGAGGCTGTTTTGCGGGCCAAATTGAAAAAGGAAAAACAAATAGAGTTCTTTTTGTTCGCTTGACCGGGTAAACCCGTTTCATTCATGTTGGGAAGCCCCCTTGCCTTTCGGTAGGGGGTATTTTTTTTACAAAAAATACCTGGAATGATGAATCAGGAACCTGGAATCAGCCTGAGCACACTTAGTAAAGATTGTTTTCCATCGAAAAGCGGACCAAACCAGCAGTATTGCGTACACCCGTTTTGAGGATGAGGTTGCGTCGATGGGTATCGACAGTTCTGGTACTGATCGATAGCTCTATTGCGATTTCCGCTGTGGTTTTTTCCTGGATGATGAGTTGCAGGACTTCTGCTTCTCGTGGGGTCAGATCAATATCTGATTGGATAAAGGAAGAGATTGCTCCATTACTTTTGACAAAAAAAGCTTCAACTGCCGGCCGGATCTCTGATGAGAAGTACATGCCTTGTTTGGCGATGGCCCGAATCCCTAAACGGAG
>JBCBZF010000680.1:0-4089 GCA_039815525.1 Bacteroidota bacterium
GTCTTTCACAACTGACCTCTCCTGCTTGAATGACATTCCATTTTGACTGGAATCTGCATCGCTTGAGGAACAAGAGATCGTCAGCACAGCAAATAGGAACAGGAGATATTTCATTCATTTAGTTTATACTCAAACGAAAGTGGTTTGAGCATTTCACATTCAGTTTACATGATACTTGGAGGCCGGTTCTTACCGATATGCCTCCGCATCCCCTTCTTCCCCAAAGCGTATCCGTAAATCTTTCAGGCCTTTCATGGCCTGGGTGATGCCGTCCAGGGTCATCGGAAACATGCGGTAATCGGTGAACTTCCGCAGGATTTCAGTGGATTTGTAATAGTTCCAGGCGTAGGGAGGATTGGGATTGATCCAAACCAGGTGGGAAAAATGTTCTTTCATGCGTTGCAGCCAGACCATGCCAGGTTCCTGGTTCCAGTGCTCGACGCTACCACCGGCATACATGATTTCCACCGGCGACATGGCCGCATCTCCCACAAAAATCACTTTGTAATCGCGATTGTATTTGTTGAGCAGTTCCCAGGTGGAAATCCGCTCGCTGTATCTTCTGCTGTTGTCTTTCCAGACGAAATCGTAGAGGCAGTTGTGGAAATAGTAATACTCCATGTGCTTGAACTCGTACTTAGCCGCCGAGAACAAACGAGAGCACAGTTCTACGTGATCATCCATTGATCCACCGATGTCAAACAGGATCAGTACTTTGACCCGGTTACGGCGGGTAGGACGCATCTTGATGTCCAGCATACCTGCATTTTCGGAAGTCTTGCGGATGGTTTTGTTCAAATCCAATTCATCCGGAATCCCTTCCCGCGTCAAAATCCGCAGTCGCTTCAGAACCATCTTGAGGTTGCGGGTATTCAGCTCCATCTGGTCATTAAGATTCGCATAGCGACGTTTGTCCCAGACTTTGATGCCATTGCGGTTGCCGCTCCCTTTCCCTTGTCCGATTTTGAAGCCTTCCGGATTGTTGCCGTCATTGCCATAGGGGGAGGTTCCCTGGGCGCCAATGTAGGTATTGCCCCCTTCGTGCTGCTCGTCTTGCTGCTCCATGAGTTCCTTAAAGCGCTCGATGAGGGCATCCAGACCGCCCATTGCTTCAATTGCTTCCAGATCCTCCGGATTGATCATTTTCTCCAACTCAGCCCGCAACCACTCTTCCGGGACTTCTTTCCAGAAATCCTCATTCTTCATCCCCTCTTTGCCTTTGAAATATTTCCCAAACAAAACATCAAAGGCATCCAATTGGCCTTCATGCTTCACCAAGATGCTTCGACTGAGGTAATAGAAGGCTTCCAGATCCGGTCCGATTACCCCTTTGTCCAATGCCTCCATCAGATGCAAATATTCCTTGATCGAACATTTGATCCCATGTTGCCTGAGCAGGAAGAAAAAATCGATGAACATAATGAAAGTAGTTAGGCAGCAGTCAATAAAAGTTACGCAAAAATCAGGACCATCGGTAAGAGAGCATAGCATGACACCTGCGATAGACCATCGAAAATGGACTGACAACTATTTCTTACCGGCCCGGTTGTTTTTCCCGATTTTGTCGGGTGTCCAGGCTTTGCCAAGTTTTACACCAACAACTTTCTGGGAAAAGCTATGTTCAAAGTGCCATAGTTTTCCGTCTTTCCAGACGCTGGCCGGCTTTTCAATCACTTCTGTGCTGCCATCTTTGAGGGTAAACTTCATACTCACTGGTAGCGGAACACTGGCACATTCAATGTCAAGGATGGCCTTTTTCCCTTTAAACTTTGCCTTTTGAATCCCCAGATCCGCAGTGCCCGTCTTAAAGAACCACGGATTCCAGAACCAATTGAGATTTTGGCCACTTACATCATTGAAGGTGTTGAAAAAGTCATACGGCATCGGGTGTTTTCCGTTCCATCTCTCCATATAGGCTTTCAGACATTTTTCAAACATGTCATTCCCCAGGAACTCACGCAGATGATAATAGGCTACTGAAGGATGATTATAGGAATTGATGCCGTAAGCAGTTCCGCTCAGTTCATGAGAATAGGTCATGAGCGATTTCTGATTACCGCTGCCCGACATGCCGGTATATCCCATAAAATCCATCTGGCGCATGAAAGAGGGGAAATTTTGCCGCTTCATCATGTCATAGGGCAAAAAAGAGGCCCAACCTTCGTCCATCCAGGCAAAACGTCTTTCATTGATGCCCATATAAAAGGGGAAATAGGTATGTGCAATCTCGTGTGCCGTGAGGTTGAAGGCAAAAGCAGCATTGGGAACGCTGGCATCATTGACCATCATCGGGAATTCCATGCCACCACCACTTTCATCTCCATTGAAAACCGTCATATTGGTATAAGGATAAGGTACCCCTGGCAATTCAAATGAGAGATCATGCAGGATTTGACGGGAATATTTGGCCACCTGATAAAAGTCTCTGGATGCTTGTTTATAGCACGCACCCGCCAGTACCCGGCGATTTTTGGCACTGTCTACCACCACACTGGCTGCATCCCAGAGGTAATAATCACTGGTCGCAAAGGCAAAATCAGGCACCCCACTTGCCTCAAAGATCCAGGTATTGATTCCGCTTTCATCCGGTAGCGCAACCGGCCCCTTTTCATAGTCTCCCTTTTGGACAATGTTTACCACCTCATCGGACACCCAGGCTTCATTGTAACGCTTAAGGTAGGGTTCAGATAAAACTTTCTCAGGGTTTTGCAGATCACCAGTGGCCCAGACCAAAAAGCTATCCGGTACTGTCAAGGCGACGCGGAAGTCTCCAAAATCATTGTAAAACTCCCGCAGGCCTTTGTATTCAATCTTATCCCAGCCGTAGACATCGTCGTAAACCGCAATCTGGGGAAACCAATACGCCACAAAGAATGAATATTCACCGTAGGTGCCCATTCGGACGGTATTTCCTGCCGTGATGGTGAAATGCCAGTCAATGTCCAGCGACATACTCCGATTGGGTAAAAGCGGTTCGGCCAGGTCGATGATCAGGTTGGTCGGCGTCCGTGTATAACCAGGTTGCTGATTTTCTTTCAGATGATCCATCCCATCTACCCAGATTTTCTCCAGGATCACACCATCCGTTAATTCATCTTTGTTTAGGCTATAATCCCGTTCAAAACCAGGCTTGTACAGATCCTGATATAGGCGAATCACAATTTGGCGCAGGGTATCAGGGCTGGTGTTTCGGTAAGAAATGGTTTCAGTCGCCGTAACTTTCCGGCTTTGGGGATCAAGCCGGGCTTTGATATTGTAATCCGAGCGATTTTGAAAATAGTTTTTACCGGGGGTTCCATCAGCATTACGGCTGTTGTTTTGCAGAGCTTTTGCATACTCAGGGAAGAGAGGGAGGTCCTGTGCCCACAAAGCGCCTGACCAGAAAAAGAACGCCAGACAAATCAATCGTACAATGCTTCTCATAAATCCAATTTCATTTTCACGTTCAAATTAGGGAATGATTTCACCAAAATAGAATTGCAGGATCTGGATGACATCATTTGACCAGTGATATCCTCACAATGCCAGTCTTACCCTGTTGAACTAACTGTAAATCAGATGTTTTTGTGCCAAAAACCACTAAAAAACTGCATTTGACAAAAAAAAACCTCCCATCCAGGCTGAGGGATGGTGGAAAAGATGCAACTTTGGCGGAAATTTCGTAAAATTTGTTTCAATTAAGCCGGATGGGAAAAGATCGTAATGCTCCTGTGGCATTGTTGGCATGTGCCAATGCCTACCAGGATCGGGTGCGTAAACAGCACTTGATTCAGGAGAAGGAGATGATTGCCCGTATCTTCGCTTCCGCGCAGCAGCACACATTCACCCGAACCATTAAGGAAGATCCAGAAGAGGGCATTTTTCTTTTTGATCAATTCCGGCAGGCAGAAGCGGAAGATAAAATTCAGATACTCCACATTGCTGGCTACTCCAAAGGTGAGTATCTCCATTTTGACGGAGGTTTGGGTGAGGAAGCCATCGATGCAGATGGGTTTTCTTATCATTTAGGTCGGCTTCATGATTTGAAGGTGGTTTTCCTCAATGGTTGCGCCACCCCTGATCTGCTGAATCAACTGATTCTGCGCGATA
>JBCBZF010000187.1:0-8498 GCA_039815525.1 Bacteroidota bacterium
GAAACCCGTAAGGAAATGCCGCTGGAACATGTCGAAGGTCAGGGCTACATCCATTATCGCAAAGGTTCGCTGGTCATGTATGCACTACAGGATTATGTGGGTGAAGACAGTGTCAATGCCGCGCTTCAGCGCTATTGTCGGGATTGGGCTTTTCGGGAAGACAGATATGTCACCAGTGATATTCTTGTCAATTATTTCCGTGAGATTACACCTGATAGTCTGCGTTATCTGATTGAAGATATGTTTGAGACCATTACCCTCTATGAAAATCGGGCAAAAAAGGTTGAATACAGTGAATTGGACAATGGCCAATATCAGGTAGAGCTCGAACTTGAAGCCGTCAAGTACCGGGCAGACAGTCTGGGCGTAGAAACCGCGGTTTCCATGCAGGATTGGATGGATGTTGGCATTTACACGGAGGGAAAAGATGGGAAGGATTCGCTGGTGTACATGCAGAAACACAAATTTGCCTTCGACAATCCACCAGCCGATGCCCGTGGCAAAACCTTCAACCTCAGCATCACGGTAGATGCCAAACCGACCAAGGCTGGCATTGACCCGATCAACAAATTGATCGACCGTAATCCGGAGGATAACCGCAAGGAAGCGGTGAAGAAAGAAGGCGCCTGATCCCAGCCGCCAATCATAGCAATGCGCCGCGTCATTCTCATCATGACGCGGCGCATGTTGATTTTGTGTTTATTGTGAAATCATTCTACTGTTTCACCAACTTTCGCCCCAACCGGCGGCCATCCACCTCAATCTGCAAGAGATACATCCCAGCTGAGATATCAGCAGTTGGCAATTCCACATCATGTACCGTCGCAGGAGAAAGCTGTTTTTCCCAGATGAGCTTTCCTTGCAAATCCACAATCTGCACCCTGGGATTTTTCACCTGACTGAAAGTGAGATGAACCTGACTTTCAGAAGTGGTAGGATTGGGAAAAACCGATATATTTTCCAGTTCAGGCCACATCTCCAATGCATTGATAAGTTCGATCGACAAAGAATCGATTATGCTACAGGAATTGGCATCTGTAACTGTCAATTCGTAGTCTCCGCCGGCCAATCCGGTCCGGACACTGTCAGTTGAACCATCAGACCAGTTGAATTGGTATGGTGGCGTACCGCCGCTCACCACCACGGTCGCTGACCCGGTATTGTTCATTGAATCCAACTGGCTAATCACACTGATTATGAGTTCACTCGGCTCAATGAGCGTAACATCCGTTTGGAGTTCACATCCAGCTGAATCTGTAATCGTAACCATATAGTTTCCGGCAGCTGCATTCGTGATGTCCTGCGTCGTGTCCCCACTGCTCCACTGATAACTCAATGGCCCATTGCCATTGGCGACATTCAGGTCAATGAATCCATTGTCTTCTGCAAAGCAAGTCGGATCATCCGCGCCAATGCTGGCTTCAAAGTTTTCACAGAGGAGACTGATCTCGATGGTGTCCCGCCCCCGGCAGTTGCCGCATTCCAGTGTCAAAATATATTCACCCGATGAGTCCACCACAATTTGGTTCCCGATGCTGCCATTGCTCCAAACTGGTGTACAGTCAGACGGCACCATCCCGATCGCCAGTGTTACGGATTCCGAAGTAGTCGAAACGTCTGGTCCCAGATCAATCGTTGGCGCCGCCCCAAAGCCAGCAATGGATACCTCCCAGAATGACTGTGTGGTCCCGAACCCATCCTCACTGCTAAAAACCAGAGTTGAATCATTTTTAAACACCACGCCTTCATATTGCGCAAAAATATTATATGTAAGTTCCTGTACCGTCCCATCGAAAAAGTTGTTCCCATCCCAGCAGGAAAAGAGCCAAAGTCGATCATAGGAAATCAGGACCAGTTTGGTATCCTCTTCATTGATATCAGCTGCAGTAATCCAATAGCTGGTTTGCGGGCCGGGGCCGGTATAAAAGCTGTCAATTGGAGAAACGGAATAGGTGCCTGCCGTATCAGGCAATTGGTACAATCTCGTATAACCATCAAAAGGAGAGGTACGGTTTTTAGAAAAGAGGAACAGATTCCCCCCGGTCCAGATCATGGCTTCCATATCATAGTGACGGCGGTTATTGGGTGGGGGAAAACCGGGCTGATCGGCATAACTCAAAGAAATGATCTCAGCCGAAACCGTATCTGAGCTGATAGAGTCTGGATTGGGAATTTTATAAATCCGCTGATTCTGTCGGGCATTGCCATTGTTCCCAAAATCACCGATGTAAAAATTACCAGCATCATCCTGGGTTAGTTCTTCCCAGTCTACATTGTTTGCATTGTCAATGAACAGTGTTCGGAGCAGGGTCCCGGCAGAATCCAGCTCGTACAGCTCTGGATTTCCGCCGCTGTCATTGTGGGTCCAAAAACTTCCATTGCCCCGGGCCAGTCCGGAGGTTTCATCAACTGTCGCAGAAATGGTATTGCCAGGTGTAAACGTTAATTGTGCAAGGCTAGACGGTCCGACTGTCAACAAGCAGACCAGTATCAGGGAAATATTACGCGTCATGTGGGGAAAATAGGATTTAAGGCTAACTTTGCAATAAAGCATTGCCTCAATGATGAAAAAGCATTTCCCAATATTCCTAAGTCTCGTATTAATGGTTTTTCTGGCTTGTCAACCTCAAGCCGGCGATCAGACATCAAGTGCACCGGAAGCTGCCGCTACACCGCCACCAAAAGCCAAACCACTTGGTCTGCAACCACCATATCCGATTGCAGACTCTTCCGATTATCAGGAAGTACAGGGCATCAAAATTTATGTAGTTGAGAAAGGCAATGGAGCTGTGCCGAAGCCAGGCAGCAATGTAATCATCAATTACCGCGGCACGCTTTTATCGGATGGCAGTCAATTCGACAGTTCGTTCGACAAAGATGGCGTGGTTGATTTTCCGCTCACGAATTTAATTCAGGGCTGGCAAATCGGTCTGACCCAGGTACCAACAGGCTCAAAGGTAAAGTTGATTATTCCCCCTGAGTTGGCCTACGGTCCCGCTGATCGACCAGGGATCCCAGGTAATTCCACCCTTGTTTTTGACATTGACCTGATCAGCACTTATTGAGTAAATTCAGGAATATGAAACGATTGCTTTTCCTCACGCTGATTTGTGCTCTCTCGGCTCCTGTTTTTGCGCAGGATGAACGTCCGGAACAAGCACCCAATGAAAGCGGTTTCATGTTTGGGCTGCATTATTCTGATCGTGGTCCGGGCCTGAATCTTGCTGTCCTTAAAGGTGCCCCCTACCGACAATGGCTCTTTGGCCTTGATATCTTTTTGGTGAAAGATTCAAAAGAGACGCTCATTGAGCCCTTTTTCGGTGAACAGGGCAAACGATACGTTTTCGGAAAACTCAACCACCTCTTTGTCGTTTCCCCTTCCTTAGGCGTCCAATGGGATATGGTCCCGCGGTCAGCGGTTAATCTGCTCAATGTGCGGGGAAATTTGAAAGTAGGACCGGCAATCGGCATTTTGAATCCTTATCATCTCGAAATCTTCGAAGCCTCACCCGGCAGCCCTTTTGTGGGTACCCGTGAGATTTTGCCCTATGATCCCGCTAACCATTCCTATAGTAAAATCATCGGGCGGGCAAATTTTCTTTCCTCTCGCATTGATCCGACTTTTCGCTTTGGCTTAAGTGTACAGGCCAATGCGATTCTCGATTTTTCAAGCGTAGATGCCGCCATTACCGGCGTCAACCTGGGGATGAAAGTAGATGCTTTCCCCAGTCCGGTTCCCATCATGGCAGATGAGCTGCAAAATGTCCAGAATCAACGTATTTTTGTAGCGATCTCTGCAGGCCTGATGTTTGGAAGACGTTGGTAAAACCATTTGGGCTGGCCTGCGTTTAAATGCTAATTCTTAGGATTGCGTATGATTACCACCACGATATCAGATCTGACTGCTAAAAATCAACCTGGCAATGGGCCGCGCCCTAAATGGCTGCGGGTGAAACTGCCGTATGGGAAGAATTATACCTCAGTCAGAGAAATCATTGATACCCATTCCCTGCATACTGTCTGTGAAAGTGCCCGCTGCCCCAATATGGGTGAGTGTTGGGGCGCAGGAACGGCGACTTTTATGATTCTGGGCAATACCTGTACCCGCTCCTGTTCGTTTTGTGCCGTTGCAACCGGCCGGCCGGATGCACTGGATACCATGGAGCCATATCGGGTTGCGCAGGCCATTAAGCGCATGGGTGTGAAACATGCGGTCATCACCTCTGTGAATCGTGATGAGCAGAAAGATCGGGGCATGAACATCTGGGCAGAGACAGTCCGTCAGGTGCGCAAGCATTCTCCTGAGACGACACTCGAAACCCTCATCCCAGACGTCAAAGCCAACTGGGAAGCACTGGAACTGATCACGGTCGAGAAGCCAGAGGTCATTTCCCACAATATGGAAACCGTTAAAAGACTGTATCGCCGGGTTCGCCCACAGGCGAAATATGATCGCAGTCTGGAACAAATCCAACGCACACATGAAGCAGGTGTACGTACCAAGTCAGGCTTCATGGTCGGTTTAGGGGAAAATGTTGAAGAGGTATATGAGTTGATGGAAGATCTCCATCGCCACCATTGCGATGTCTTGACCATTGGTCAATATTTACAGCCGACCAAAATGCATTTGCCGGTAGACGAATTCATTCACCCGGATCTATTTGATCACTACCGGGAGGTGGGTCTGAAAATGGGATTTGACTATGTGGAAAGTGGCCCATTGGTTCGCTCAAGCTATCATTCCGAAAGACATTTATAGAATAAAATTCATCAAACTGAAAAAAGGCGACCACTTGGGTCGCCTTTTTTGTGTAATCAGTCTTGCCTTTTGAATATGGCAGCTGCAGGAAAAAGGCCTTACTTTCACCTTGCAGACGTTTGATTTGTTTATGGTAAAATGGTTATTTTACCCGTCAATCCTTTAATCTCCTTTCCGTATGAACAGAAAGTTTTACTGGATCGTATGTACAGTTTTTGCATTGTTGGTTCAGGTAGATGGCTGGGCACAAGGCAATTATGTCTGGTCTAATCTCGGTCCTGACAATACCGGCAGTACCACACGTGCGCTTGCCTTTGATGGCAATGGCAACTTGTTGGCCGGTTCGCAGGGCGGTGGTTTGTGGATCAGCCGCAATGAAGGGATCTCCTGGGAGCCCGTAGACTCGTACGATCGCGATGGGGGCAACCCCAATATCACGTCCATCGCCGTTGATGGAAACACCATCTACGTCGCCACGGGCGCGACAAAGTTCACTTTATCCTACTATGTAACCGACCTCAACACCGGTAACTACGATTTTCGGGATCAACCGGAAGGGTTTAAAGGATATATCCGGGGTCTGCCAGGTGGTGGCGTATACAAATCTACCGATGGAGGCGGAAGCTGGTCAGCAGCTGCTGCAACCAATACGGCTGATACCCGCAATTACAAAGGCCCGTTTTCCACCATCCAGAAAGTCTTCATCAATGATGGGCGGGTGTTCGTCGCCACAGGCGAAGGTCTGTACTATTCAGATGATGGGCTGGCCACCATCCAAAAATCGAGCGGTTCTCCTGCTTTTGAAAATGCGATTGTATTCGATGTGGAAGCAGGTACCAGCAACAAAATTTTCGCTGGAACCCACAATCCTGATGGAAACATCCGGGATTCGCTCTACGTCTCTACTGACAACGGCGCAAGCTTCGTCGCTGATCAAGATGAAATTCTCTTCTCCGTTGGACAATTCAGCTTCAATGGTGTACGTATCGCCACTGCACCAAGCAATCCTGATGTAATCTATGTCGGCACCACTGCTGCCAGTCAAGGATTGAACGCCATCTTCCGCACGGACGACAATGGCGAGAGCTGGAGCCTGTACTCCGGACCAGGTGGCTCGCAGGGCTTCCTCCCAGTTAACCGTACTGGTCGGGACGCATTTGTCCTGGAGGTATTTCCTGACAATGAAAATGAAGTCATCGTGGCCGGCTTTAGCTGGTTTACTTTCAAAGAAGCGGAAGGTTGGGTCAATACTGCCAGCCATACTTCACCGGTTTTCAACACCTATATTCCACGTAATCAGCAGACCGTTTTGTTTGATCCAAACAATCCTGAGAAGCTCTATGTCGGAACCAATGAAGGTATTGTGCGTTCTGATGACCGCGCACTGACTTTTTCCCTGAAAAACAAAGGCTACGAGTCTATGACAGCTTATAGTGTCGCCGCCATTGGGTTAGAAGGAAATGAAGCCGTTATTGCTGGTACTGGTAATCAGGGCACCATTTACAACCGTAATTATGCGACCAGCCTGCCCAGTAATCAGGCTTTCGGTCAGGTAAGTACCCGCAACTTCGGTGAGATTGCAGCATCCTACACCTATCCCGGCGCATTGATCTCGGAAGGGAATGATGATGGCATCGAGCGTTCCATCAATTTTGGAGAATCTTTCGATGCTTTCTACGGTACCACAACTTCACCGCAGGTAGCTGGCTTGACCGTCAACCCATCAGATTCTGTCATTGACCGCCCCAATGCCAATGCTGAAGGCGTAGGCCTGTTTGATGCAGGTGGCTCTGCCCAAGCACCTTTCATCCTGGATGAATACATTCCGGAAAACGTAATCGATGATGCTTCTCTCAGCAAAGAAGAATTGCGTGCTGCTGCACCCAACTATGTATTCTTTGCCTCTAAACAATATGTTTGGGTGGTCAACGGCCCGCTTGGAGACGGTCTTCAGGTTAAATGGAACCGCCTGACTGATCCATTGGTCAATGGCATCACTGAATTCCTCACGACCATTACGGTCTCCAATGATGAGGACCATACTGTTTATGTTGCGTCTTCTCAAGGCAACATCTGGCGGATCACCAATGGTACTGACCTTACCAATTACGATGCTTCGGTCGATGTGGTCCAGCTAAACTCTCAACCTAGCAGCGGTCTGGCCGGTATGAACGGACGATGGATTTCGGCCATTGCTGTCGACCCGCAAAACTCTGATCGCGTTGTCATCACCTACTCTGCCTACGGAGGTGATCTGAGCGCATTGCAGTCTCTCGTTTGGATCACCAATACCGCCAATACCAATCCGGTCTTCGGTGTATTGCCAGATCTGAACTCCGGCGACAATGCCCATCAGCGTCCTTTCTACAGTGCGAAGTTTGTCCAGGATCCCGGTAATGCCAACAGTGTACTGATGCTCGGCAATGAGAGCGGCTTGTACAGCGTCACTGATATTGCTGGTCAGCCACCGTTCTTCCAGAGTAACTGGACATCCGAGTTGCCAGACCTGAATGTCCCGGTTTATGACATTGAGGTACGCGACTTTGTGTCTCGTATCACTGATGAAGAAAGCCAGGACTTTGTCCTGAGTCGCGACAATACAGTCTTTGTGGCTACGCACGGTCGCGGCATCTGGAGCACCACTTCGCTTCAGTTCAATCGCGATGGTCGTCCAGTCGAACCGGTTGAGATCAGCGACATTGCCATTTCTCTTTTCCCAAATCCACACAAAGGACAGGCAGTTGTTTCTGTCAGCCTTCCGGAAGATGGACAGGTAAGCCTGGAGATTGTGGATATCAGTGGAAAAGTGCTGGAGTTGAGCAATCCGACTGCATTTGCAGCAGGTGAGCATGAAATCAATCTCGACCTGCGCAGCTATAGCGAAGGCATGTACTTCATTAAGGTCAATGTTCAAAGTGGCATTGAGTCATACAGCCAAATTCTGAAGGCTGTTCGAGCTGACTAAATACGCACATTTTTGTATACACAAAGCGCCCCAAATCGGGGCGCTTTTTTTGTACCGGAAGATCACGGTTTGAAGTTGCTCCCCTCTGTCATTTCTCTTTCAGATATAAAACATCCGGCCTGACAAGCTTTCGCCAGGCCTTCCCATAATTTTCATCCAGCCAGTTGAATGTTTCCTGTTGGTATTCTCTCAGATGTGCCTCAGGCGGAGGAATACAACCAAAATCAACATATTCAATTCCATAGCTGTCTTTCGCCGGATCCGGACAGGGGCTACGGTTGCCATTTTTATCCTCGCAGACATAGACAATCGGTGCGATACCTCCCACCAATAGTAACTTGGGTTGATGATTTTGTATGTCTTGCCTTGCCGTTTTTGCATTGATCCCACTCTCATCATCAACGCGAATCACTGTGTCCCGGATTGACCGGCTGCGTGCCATAGAGATGATGGTATCTGGAAGCATCTGATCTCTCCCACCCTCGGCTGTGTTCCACACTTCTTTGGTATATACCACGAAAACCTGTCCGGTATCAGGCAAAGAAATGAAGAAATTGCCTTCATCGTCAAACGGAATGATTTTGCCAGCATTCAAGATGAGTATTCCATGTACAGGTGCTTCCTGAGAATGACGAGACAGTAGCCTGCCGCTGATTTCGGGTTGAGCCTGAACCAGAAGACAGCAAAAAAGAAAACATATAGTTGAGAGTGTTTTCATAAGTTGGCTTGTTTACAAAAAAGATCGACTCCTCTTTCCCTTTCCATAAAACCAAC
>JBCBZF010001274.1:0-1738 GCA_039815525.1 Bacteroidota bacterium
CCCTTCTAAGCGGAAGCGTTGCGGATTTTTCCGGGTAAAGTACTTCAGTACACCAATGAGATCAACTTTGACTTTGCGACCTCTGGTCTGCACATGATGGTCACGATGCGCGATCCTAGCGGAGCAGTTACCACTGGAATTGGTCAAACGGTTCTGGGTTCGGGGACAATTGTCGCAGAAGAGTACGATTACGCACCAGGCTTTAAGGATGATCGTCCACTTGGCTATGTCAATACTGCTGGTGCAGCAGGAACAGACTTTATTTTCCTGACTCATCCTACTACCAATGCATTTGGTACCCTGCCCTTTCCACTCACCAGTTATGTCCGCTTGATGGATTCCGATCCAGGCAATTGCGTCGGCCCCAATGGATACAACGAAACCAGCACGCCTGTATTTGTGGGTCTGGGCGCACAGTTTTTAACCCCCAACTCAAACGTCCAGCCTTTCTCTCTTAAGCCATTTCCATCTCCCTACAGCGGCATCATTTATGACTGTGGTCTTGCCCCATTTTTGCCTTTTCGCAAAGGGCTTGAGGCGACATCAGACATTACAATCTATCCCAATCCAACGGTCAAAGACATCCGTTTGAATGGAGATCTCTCTGCTTTTCATTCCGTCCGGATCTTGGATCAAACAGGGCGAGAGGTACTGAAAAGTACACATCTGACTGAAAAACTGACTGTAGAAGCATTGCCGGCCGGTGTATACCACCTCAATCTGATCGGTCAGGAACAAACAGAAACGCGCACATTCGTGAAGCAATAAATTTTGTATCACCGGGTGAGGCGGGGTGTCGCTTCTGTGATGCCTCTGCCTCCACCTTTGTACCATTTTTCACAACCCAATTTTCACCTTTTACACAACCTTTATGAACAAGTATTTCCTTTTGAGAAGCTTCTTGTTTCTCAGCCTCGGTTATTGTTTCAGTCCGCTTTCAGCGCAACTGAACTACACCTACGAATCAAACCTCCCTTATCCCCAAATCGCGACACATCAGCAATGGGAAAACAGCAATGTCAGCCTGATTAATGGCTCTGAAATGTTGTGGGGGACCACCCTACGCGATCCCGGTTCGGGACGTGAGGAAGTCTATCTTCAGGTAGCAGATCCCGGCGGCAGTGTGATTTGGGACTTTCGTTATGCCAGCAACCTTTACGATCCCAATTTACAGTTTCACGGTCTGGTTCAGGATGGAAATCAAATCATTGTTGCCGCAAGCAATGACCTCAATCCTGGCTTCAGCAGTTTCCCCTACATCATGGGCGTTGATCTCTGGTCTGGGAATGTCAATTGGACCCTCCCCCTCATCTTCAGCGATGCCGTTGAAATCAAAGACATGCAGATCATTCAGGACATGTCAGGTGCAGGAGAATTTGTGATTGCCATGAGCATCCAGACTGTATATGGCCTTAACCCCTACCCCAATGATTGGAGTGGTTTGGCCGTGATGAAAGTGGATCAGGCTGGTAACCTGATCTGGCTGGAAACCTATCGGGAACCAGGGACCATTGCCGATCATTTTCGCCTGACTGACCTCATTCAAAGTAACATTACTGGCAACTATGTGCTGGCCGGTGCCTACAGTGGAACCGGAATTACCCTGGGTGAGGCCTTTCTGCTGGAAGTAGACCAGGGCAGCGGTGTAATGACAAGTCCACTTAACCTGTACAATTTTGTTGGTGGACCAGAAGAGCACATTTCCGTTACCGATGATGGCAATCAATATCTGATGACA
>JBCBZF010000806.1:0-3449 GCA_039815525.1 Bacteroidota bacterium
CGAGGATACAAATATTTCGTCTGAGGGATGATAACTTCTTAGCGCTGGGTCTAGTATTATGGCGGCGCGCTCCTTGTTCTTTGAGACGGGCTGACGTAGCCAGAGGCTGAAACCAATGGCGCCGATGATGACCGCAGCGGCGGCGCGCATGGACCAGCGGTATAATGTACGTCGCTGTGCAGGGAGTTCCCCTTCAATCCGCTGCCAGATATAGGCAGGTGTCTGATAAACCGGCAAACGCCGGATGGCGGCCAACAAAGTTTCGCGTTTTTGTTCCTCCCCTACCCCCAATTCTTCTTCCAGTGATTGCCACAAATGATCCTCCGGCTGGTGTTCCGGTAGCTGCTCAATGGCTCGTTTCAGGCTGTCCCGATTGATTTCCTTCATAACTCAACGCACCCCCATCAGGGTCAATTTTTGTTTCAATTGTTTTTTCGCGTAAAACAGCTGGGATTTAGAGGTGCCAACTGAAATATTGAGCATTTCAGCCACTTCCTTGTGTGCATAGCCCTCCACTTCGATCAGGATAAAGACTGACCGATACCCAGGTGGCAATGATTGAATGGCTTTTTCCAGATACTCTGCATCCAGAAAATCTCCCCAGTCAATCATTTCTCCCATTACCCTTTCGTCTAGTTCATCTGTCTGGGGCTGCTTCCGCAACTTTTTGTAAGCGGTTCGGACCACGATGGTCTTGATCCAGGCCCCAAGAGTGGACTCTTTCCGAAAATTGTGCATGCCCCGGAATACGCCCAAAAAGGCTTCCTGCATGGCGTCGGCCGCGAGTTCGTGATCACTGGTGATGCGATAACAAAGGGTGTACATCGCATCTTTGTAGCGATCATAAAGCGCTTTTTGCGCTTTGCGGTCATTGGCCAGACAGCCCGCCACCAATTCGAGTTCGATGGGGTCCGGGACAAATGTGATTTGCTTGACAGATGATTTCATGTCCAATCCAAAGTGTCAGATTGGGTGGGGTGGGTTGTATGAAGGTAAAAAAATCAGCTTTCCTCTATAGTTTCTCGCTTCAAAGCGGGAATAACCATGGTGAAACAAGTACCCTGACCCGGTTCTGACGCAACATTGATGCTGCCACCAAGCTTGTTGACAGCTTCTTTCACAATGTACAAACCGATTCCGGAACCTTTGCTTTTCTTGGTCGCGCGATAGAACATATTGAATATGCGGTCGAGATATTGTGCTTCGATCCCGATGCCGTTGTCGGCCACGCTGATGATGGCATTGTCAGGCTGACAATCGATGCGAACCTCCACAAACTGTTCTTCCTTTTCAGGATCAGCATAGCGACAGGCATTGGCGAGGAGATTGTTCAGGATAATCTGCAGGCGGGTGCTGTCGGAGATAAAGTTGGCATTACCACTGATTTCCAGACGTTTGGAAATATTTTCGTATTCCTGCGCATAGTAGAGGCTTCCGTAAGCTTCTGCCACCAGTTCTGAGAAATCAATTTCTTCCTGCTTGACCTCTACCCTGGAATTCCTTGAGTAGCCGATGATGTCTTTGATGAAATTGTCAAGCTTGTTAATGCTTTTCTCCATCAATCCCAGGTAGCGGTTGCGCATTTCCAACTCTTCCTCTTCCCGGGCAATGTTGATCAAGCCAAGAATGGACACCAGGGGGGCTCGCAAATCGTGGGAGGTACTGTAAACCAGCTGATCCAGCTCACGGTTGACCTTGCGCAACTCATAGTTTTGCTCCATGATGGTCTGCTCAGATTTCCGGCTTTGGGTCACATCTCGGATGGCACCATCATTGAATATCTCGCCATTTTCTCCCACCGAACGAATGCTACTGACCAAGCCCCAGAATGTACTGCCATCTTTCCGCTTGAATTCCACTTCTTCATTGGTGAAATAGTTCTGTTCCTCAATGATGCGGCGAAAATCTTCCCGTCGTTTGGTATCGATATAGAGAGTAGACGGATTTAATTTGAATACATCTTCCTCTTTTTCAAAGCCAAACATATCCAGAAAGGCACGATTGACATAAATGATTTCACCCTCCGGTGTGGTCCGAAAAATCCCTTCCTTGATGCTGTAGTTGATGGAAGCCAATAGTTGCTGGCTTTTGCGAACTTCTTGCTCAGCTTTGTGGCGTTCGGTGATGTCTTTTGCAAAAAAAGCATACCCATTGATTTGGGTTCTTCCATCATAAATCGGGAAAAACATGCACTCGTGATAGCGATCTGAACCATCACGAATCTGTTCAATGGATTTAACCGTGTGCCCCTGCTTCAATTGGCCTTTAAAAGGCATAAAAAAGGCACGGTCTTCCTCTCCCAGAATATCATAAAGATTCATCCCTGCTTGGACCATGATCCCATAGCGTTCGAGCATTTGCTGTTGCATGGCGCTATTGATCACCAGGATGCAATAGGACAAATCAACTGACAAGATTAAGTCAGAGTTGCCTTCAATCAATGCCAGCAGATTGGTTTCACTGCGAACCAATTCAGCCACTTCATGGGCCTTGGATTCCCGGAGCGCATGGTTGTCGGCTTCGAGTTGCTGAATTCTACTCAGCAATTCTTCCCTGCTATATTCGATTGATTTTTTCTGCAATTGCTGGCTGGTCTTATTCATCCTTAGTCATTCTTAGGCGCAAGCAGTACACGGAAAAACCGCCTTTTCAAGTTGGATTCTAACGTATTTAGATTTCAACATCAGTCAGGTCAGGCGGTAGAAAACTAACACAATGCCGACCCATTCATTCTGTCAATCTGGTTAGAATCAGAAGGGATGTTGCATTAAATGGCATAGGCGAAGCCCGCATTTTCCAACAAACCCATATCCTAACCTACACCTTTTCCTTACTCAAAAAAATACGATTCAGAAAGGATTCTAAGAGGCTTGATGTAGCTTGAACCCAAGGTTTGTGAGCTGCCAGCTTCTTCCTTTCCGGAAACCACAAGATTGTCTTGGTTCATCAAAGCGATGCCCCACTGCCCCAGCTTGCTCTGCAAACGACTTCATCATTGTCTGGGCGACAGATCTGGATGAGGTGCAAATTGGAATTCGATGGATGAGGAGAAAAATGCAGTCTTAGGGGATCATGCAGAAAGCTTTCTCCGAGATAATTCACCTCCAGCCAGCTCATGGGTTGCTCATGCCATGCATCTGGCATATGGTCGAGCATCCAGTGTAAGTAGCGGACATTGTTGACATGGCCGACCAAATCAAGGTCACTGAACTTTACCTGGTAGAGGTGTGCATCTTCCTCAAGAGGCTGCGACGGCACTTTGCCAGCTAACCCACATATTGGGAGGCGCTCTGGAAAAATCGGGAGATGATCAGCCTGAATCCGAACTGGCTTGTGGGTTTCCATGTCAAGTACGACCCAGAGCGCGCTACCGCTGCCCAGTAGGTTTCCATTCACATCCTGCACTTCATAATGTCGGTGAGAGAATGGTCCGCGCATGCTACTGACCC
>JBCBZF010001322.1:0-1512 GCA_039815525.1 Bacteroidota bacterium
ATTCATCCTGCCTCTCAGGCAGAGAGCGCAAATTGGCAATCCGCCCGCAAACGGAAATCAACACAAAAGCTCCGGTCATTTCTCCAAAAATGGACGAAATTTCCTGCTGGTTCAGATGAGGGTTCTCCGCTCGGTCGTAGTATTGCCTTTTCACTGCTTATTCTGCTCGGATCCACTGGTGCTATTTTCCTCGGTGCCCTGGTCTGCGATCTCTCCTGCGCTGGTTTCTCAGCACTCGCATCGATTATCGGTATAGGAGGGACAGTCGGCTTTTGCTTATTGGTTTTCAGTATTTTCAATCAAATTTTCCGTATTCAATCAGTCGAAGACCGAATCGGCGGAGGTGCTTTGGCGGTGATCGGGGCAGTAGGGGTATTCCTTCTGCTGGGCCCACTTTTCAGTGGGGCGACGGCAATGGTTTGGCTGACCCACACCCTTGCAATAGTGGGAATATTGGGCCTCCTTTCTGGCTTGGGTAACCATCTGAGAAAAAAAGGAGCAGTCTCACCTGATGGAAATTGAAACCGAATCTGATTTCTTATCAATATGTGTAATTGAAGCAGGTAAACCGGAGCCTATTATTGCTTCAGGATTTTAACCCAATCCACCACCATATAGCTTTCATTGGGGATATCAGCTTCATTCAGGTTGCCAAAGAAATCCCCGCCAACGGCGAGATTGAGGACAATGCGGTGCGCTTTGTCATAAAAGTCATCCACATACTCAAACTCAGACACATCATAGGTATGGATATCCTGGCCATCGAATCGGACGGTGAAAGTATTCTGAGCCCAGATCAGCTCGTAAACGTGGAATTCATCAGCCAGACTGCTTCCGTTATCATAGACAAACTCCTGGGCAGCAGGATTGGTATCGAGCTGGCCTTCGTTTACGCCAAAGTGAAAATTGGTTTGATATACACTGGGATTCCCACCACGTGCTTCGAGCGCATCTAGTTCACCTCGTGTGGGCCAGGGATCGTTATAACTCCAGAATGCAGGCCATAGGCCCTCTCCTTCTGGTAACTTGATCCGTGCCGCCATCCGAATGGTACCGCCGTTTTTTGTTGGCCCAAACTCTTCATTAGACTCAATCCGACCACTGCTGAATGAAAAAGCCTTGGTTGTCTGGTCAAAGGGATTGGTGGGGCCACTGACAGATCCACGCAACTGGCGAATGTAGAGATAATCATTTTCTACAAACAGATTGCTGGAACGGTAAAACTGCAGCTCATTGTTGAAGGCACCGCCTCGCCAAACGGTCCAATCAGTCAAGTCGTTGTCGAAACTTTCATCCCACAAAACTTCCCAGCCATCCGTGTCAGCAGCCGTAAAGTCATACCCCTTGTTTTCAATCGCCGGCAGTTCAAAAGCCATCGGTGGCGGGGGAGGCGGGGGATCTACCTGAGGGGTTTCTTCCTTGCATCCGACAATTAACATGAGCAGGCTGAACATTGACCAGAGGATTCGTTTCATGATGCAGATTTTGAGCTAAAATTGGAACAGCGTATAA
>JBCBZF010000163.1:0-8829 GCA_039815525.1 Bacteroidota bacterium
AGAAGAGGCGAGAGAACAGGCTCGATGACCCTCTGGCAACCTCCCTCCTTCGGGAAAAGGTGCCAAAACCTGCCCAATAATGGGGCTAATAAATGAATTGAAAAGTCATGAGCATTTTTACAACATCATCCTCCGCCACCATCCCCCCCAGTAACGGAGTATCCACGAAGCAAAGCACGACAATGACGTGTTGTTGCTGTTGTTGTTGCTGATTATTCCTACCCCATTTACGGAATCAAATTGGGCACCTGAGCGAGTCTCTGGTCACAACCTTTTTGAATTGAGATTTTGGGAAGCAGGCTGATCCCTGCTGAACCTCTCTATGACGATCACCTTTTTCATCACGATTTTTCTACGCCAAAATGAGCAACGCAAATATCTCCGGACTGAATCGAATCACTGAAGGCCTTTCGCTTGAAGATAGCCTGCGATGGATCAGTGAATGCTTTCCGGGTAGAGTCGCATTTTCTCTTGGGTTTGGGAAGGAAGGCATGATTATCGCCGATGCCATTTTCCGCAACAATTTGAATATCAGGGTTTTTACACTTGATACGGGCCGTTTATTTCCAGAAACCCATGAATTGTTTGAGCGGGTTCATCTCCGCTACAATAAGCCAATCGAAGTATTTTTTCCGAATGGTGCAGAGGTAGAAAAGCTTGTCAGCACCAAAGGACCAGCCAGTTTTTATCATTCGGTTGACAATCGAAAAGAGTGCTGTCATGTACGCAAAGTCAGGCCACTCGAACGGGCTTTACAAAATACTGACATTTGGATCAGTGGGGTACGCGCTGAGCAGTCAGAGCACCGGAAAGGCTTTGGGCGCTTTATGTGGGATGACCGTTTTCAGTTGATCAAATTTCATCCTCTGATCGACTGGAAAAAGACGGAAGTCGAACGCCACATCAACATCCACCGCATTCCTTACAATAAACTGCATGATCAGGGATTTGTGAGCATTGGCTGTGCCCCGTGTACGCGTGCTGTGGCGGCAGGAGAAGAAGAACGGAATGGTCGTTGGTGGTGGGAAAGTTCGAAAAAAGAATGTGGGCTACACGCCAATTTTTTCCAAAATGTTTCATCCAAAAAGGAGGTAGCCAAGGTATGAAACTCACACTTCAACGCAGAAATCAGGCCTTCCACTTTGAAGCAATCAATGAAGGAGGACAAAGCATACAGCTCGATGCCAATCCGTCGATTGGTGGCGAAAATAAGGGAATGCGCCCGATGGAAACGATTATAGCTGGTCTGGGGGGATGCAGTGCAATCGACATCGGGCTCATTCTCAAAAAACAGAAGATCGAGCCAGAAAAACTTTGGATAGACATTGAAGCAGAACGAGAAGCAGGAAAGACACCTGCTTTGTTCACAGACATCTACCTACACTATCATTTCGAAGGAAACATTCCTTCCGAAAAGGCTGAACGGGCCATTCGGCTTTCCATTGACAAATACTGCTCGGTCGCCAAAATCCTGGCGCCGACGGCAAACATACATACTCAATTCACCATTCATCCCGTCAAAGAACATGTCTGAGCAAGCGCATTTCGAAACCCAGGCCATTCGCAGCCAGTTGCCTCGTACCCAACAAGGTGAGCATGCGGCGCCAATGTATCTGACCTCAAGCTTCGTCTTCGACGATGCAGAACAAATGCGTGCTATGTTTGCTGATGAGGTACAAGGCAATATTTACAGTCGCTTTTCCAATCCAAATACGACGGAGTTGATTGAGAAAATTTGCCTGATGGAAGGAGCGGAAGCCGGCTATGCAACCGCTACGGGTATGGCAGCAGTCTTCACAACGCTGGCCGCTCTCTCCAATAGCGGAGATCACATTCTGGCTTGCCGTTCGGTTTTTGGGTCGACTCATTCGGTCCTGACCAAACTCCTGCCCAAATGGAACATCAGCCATTCTTATGTAGATATCCATGATACCGATAGTTGGGCAGAGGCAATTACGCCTCAAACAAAGTTGTTATTCGTCGAAACACCTTCCAATCCTGGGGTAGACATTCTCGATCTGGAATGGCTGGGAGATTTTGCCAAAGCCCACAAGCTGATCTTGATCGTCGACAACTGCTTTGCGACACCTTATCTTCAGCAACCGATCAAATATGGTGCGGATCTGGTTATTCACTCCGCGACCAAATACATCGATGGGCAAGGAAGAGTACTCGGTGGTTTGATTGCCGGCAAGCAGGAATTGGTGGATGAGGTGAGATTGTTTGCCCGGCATTCCGGTCCTGCGCTTTCTCCATTCAATGCCTGGTTGCTTTCGAAAAGTCTCGAAACCCTTGCGGTACGCATGGAGCGTCATTGTCAGAATGCCTTGCACCTGGCGGGCTATCTGGAATCTTCACCGGAAATCGAACTGGTGAAATATCCCTTTCTCACTTCTCATCCAAAATATGCAGTGGCCAAGAAGCAAATGAAACGTGGCGGCGGCGTGGTCTCTTTTGTGGTGAAAGGCGGCGTGGAAAGAGGCCGTGATTTTCTCAATGCGCTCAAAATGTGTTCGTTGACTGCCAATCTCGGTGACAGCCGAACCATTGCCACCCATCCGGCTTCAACCACTCACTCAAAGCTGAGTGAAGCAGATCGGGCAGAAGTGGGGATTGCACCTGGTTTGGTGCGTGTTTCAGTCGGACTGGAACACATTGATGACATCATTGCAGACATCCAGCAGGCACTGCATACTTCTGCCAGAAAAGTAGCTATTGTCGGCTTCCAAAATTCTTAATCTGTACTCAAAAACTCTCTCATGATACTGGTAAAAGATCTTTCCATGTGTACCAAATGTTGTTGCTGCTGTCTGCAGCCGCAGGGGAACATCTTTTGCCATCATTAACAATCTCATTGATCTGTTTGCGAAAGGTCTTCCTCACCAGGAAGACCTTTTCTTTTTTATCCAATCGAAACCATGCAAAGTTTCAGAACAGAAATTGAAAATCCAGTCGTTGAGCAAGACATCATTGAACTGGAACGCAAAATCCGCCTTTTCAAAGAAGGCAAAATCGATGAAGAACGCTTTCGCTCTCTTCGGCTGGCGCGTGGTGTGTATGGCCAGAGACAGCCCGGCGTTCAGATGATCCGCATCAAATTGCCCTACGGCAAGATGACAACTCAACAGCTCCGCCGGATTTCGGCCGTAGCAGATGAATATTCAAACGGGCATCTGCATGCTACCACCCGGCAAGACATTCAGATTCACTATGTGAGTCTCGACCGTACGCCGGAACTGTGGTCCGATCTGGAAAAGGATGATGTCACCCTGCGGGAAGCTTGTGGCAACACCGTCCGCAATGTAACTGCTTCTCCCCTCGCGGGCGTTGATCCGGACGAGCCTTTTGATGTGACGCCCTATGCGCATGCGTTCTTTGAATATTTCCTCCGCAATCCGATTTGTCAGGAAATGGGACGAAAGTTCAAAGTTTCCTTTTCATCCAGCGAACGGGATTCTGCTTTTTCCTTTATGCATGATCTGGGCTTTATCCCGGAAATCCGTCGCATTGATGGTGTACCAACCCGCGGTTTCAAAGTCATGCTTGGTGGTGGATTAGGTGGTCAGCCCATGCCTGCCCAACTGGCCTTTGAATTCTTAGCAGAAGATCGCTTCATCCCATTTGCGGAAGCGGTATTGCGTGTATTTGACCGCCATGGCGAAAGGGCCAAACGCTTCCGTGCCCGCATGAAATTTTTGATCAAAGGAATCGGTCTGGAGGCTTTTACCCAATTGGTCGAAGAGGAACTGGCTGCGTTGGAACAAGATACCTATGTAGTCGATTTGGCAAAATATCCGGCTACGTCCGCACCGGAAAAACGGGATTTACCGAAAGTAAACATTAGCAATCCTGCAAAGTATGACCGTTGGGTAAAAGGCAATCTGTTTCCCCAAAAACAGGAAGGCTTTTACGCAGTCGGTCTGAAACTTCACCTTGGCAACATTGATACGGATCGGGCGCGCCAATTGGCGGATATCGTCGATGCATTGGCTGGTGATGACATTCGCATCACAGTTAACCAGGGAATCATGCTGCGTCATGTTCATACCTCGCACATTCCCTATTTGTTCAATGCATTGGATGCGCTCGGCCTGGCTCAGCCTGGTTTTGACAGCACTGCTGATATCACCGCCTGCCCGGGGACGGATACCTGTAATCTGGCCATTACCAGCAGCACCGGCATTTCAAAAGTGCTGGAAGATTTGATCGAAGCAGAATTTCCTGACCTCATCTATAACCGGGATTTGTTGATCAAAATCAGTGGCTGCATGAATGGCTGCGGGCAACATTCCATTGCCGCGATTGGCTTGCACGGTAGTTCTCAAAAGTCCAATGGCAGAGTGGTGCCATCCATTCAGGTGATGCTTGGTGGTGGAGTACTCGGTGGTGGCGATGCGCAGATTGCCGAAAAGGTGATCAAACTCCCTACGAAAAGAGGGCCGGAAGCACTTCGTAATCTGTTATCTGATTATCAGGAAAACAGTGAATCAGGAGAAATTTATGCTCACTACTTCACCCGTCAGGGCAAAAAGTATTTCTATGAATTGCTGAAACCGCTGGCTGATTTGAGCACGCTCAAGGACAGTGATTTTGTGGATTGGGGACGAAAAATTGACTTCATCCCGGAAATCGGTGTAGGCGAATGTGCAGGTGTCGTCGTTGATCTCGTTGCCACGCTTTTCCTTGAAACGGATGAAAAAATTGAGCAGGCAGAAATCGCCCTGAAGGATGGCAGACTTGCTGACAGTGTGTATCATACTTATGCAGCGCTGGTCAATGGTGCCAAAGCTATCTTAGTAGATCGCCAGCAGAAAACCAATACCCAGGCGGGCATCATCAAACAGTTTCAGGAATTATTGGTCGAGAGTGGCGAATTAACGCTCAATCGATCTTTTCCCGAAATCATCTATCAAATCAAGGAAAATAAGCCTTCTCAAGCCTTTGCCGCTTCCTACCTCGAGGATGGAAAAAGCTTTTCTAAACTCATTCAGGCCTTCCGCAATCAACAACTGGAGCATGAAAGCGCGTAACAATCAACCCAAACTGAGTCTGGTCGGAGCGGGTCCGGGTGATCCGGACCTGATCACCCTCAAGGCGATTAAAGTGCTGACAGCAGCAGATGTGATTCTGTACGATGCATTGGCCAATGAGGAACTGCTGGCATACGCCAAAGAAAGTGCGTTGAAAATTTTTGTCGGGAAGCGGGCTGGGGCCCATTCCCACAAGCAGGTGGAAATCAATCAGCTCATTGTGCAGTATGCATTCAGTCATGGGCATGTTCTTCGTCTGAAGGGCGGAGATCCCTTTGTCTTTGGCCGAGGCTATGAAGAATTGGCTTATGCTGAAACCTTTGGAATCGAAACGGAAGTAGTACCGGGAATTTCAAGTGTGAGTGGAGTTCCCGCTTTACAAAAAATCCCGCTGACTCATCGTGGATTGAGTCGGGGGTTCTGGGTGGTAACGGCAACTTCTGCAACCGGTGAGCTTGCAGATGATCTACATCTGGCTGCTCAGTCCAATGCTACGGTGGTGATTTTGATGGGCATGCGGAAGCTTCCGCAGATTGTGGAGATTTTTTCGCAATTTGGGAAAGCCGAAACGCCTGCGGCTGTGATCCAGGCCGGCTCCACCCCCGATGAACAAATAGCGCTTGGCCAGGTGGCCAACATTCTGGAAGAAAGTCGTCGTGCCCAATTGGGTGCGCCGGCCATTATCCTGATTGGAGAAGTGGTCGGACTGCATGACAAAATGAAATTATACGAGTCGATCGAACAATATATTCCGTCAATCTAAGTCAGTATGGACAACAGAAATCAATTGTATCCTGTCTTCCTCAAAGTTCACACCTTCAATGTATTGATCGTTGGTGGCGGAGAAGTAGGGGAAGAAAAGCTACACAACTTGCTCAAAAGTAGTCCGCAGGCCAAAGTCAGACTGGTCGCTCCTGAGATCAAAGAGGAGATCCGGGAAATGGCCGCACGCAGCAATCATGTGGAACTGATTCAGGAGAATTTCTGTTGTCGCCATCTGGAAGGCATTCAAATGGCCATCATTGCGACAGAAAAGCCAGATCTGAACCGGGAGATTCGCGATTTAGCCAAGTCTGTGGGCATTCTGACCAATGTGGCAGACACACCGGAATTGTGTGATTTCTACATGGGCTCGATTGTCACCAAAGGTGATCTAAAGATTGGAATTTCCACCAATGGCAAATCGCCTACTTTCGCCAAGCGCTTCCGCGAATTACTCGAAGACGTTTTATCAGATGACATTCCGTCCCTGCTCAACAATCTACGGGTAGTGCGGGATCGACTGAAAGGAGATTTCTCTTATAAAGTTGAGCGGTTGAACGAGATCACCAAGGATTTGGTGGGCTGATGACTTAAACCAAACAGGTTCCAGAAACCTGTTTGGTTATTTCTCTTCCTACTTCTTCGCCAGGCCTTTTTCAACTGAATCAATCCAGTCCGAAATCATCACGAAGACTTCCTGATTGATGGGAGCTTCTTTGTCTGCGGCGCGTCCGTCAAAAGCTTCCCTTTCAGAGGCATAGGTTTCAAACCAGTGATTGGCATTGACTTCCTGATAGCGAGCCGCTCCGGGATGTGTAGCATTGACGATATCAGCGATGAATTGGTGATCTTCCTGATTCGAAACGTAGTCGCCTTTGCCCCAAATGGCCAGGACCTGGGCATCCGTTTTTGACCACAATTCACTGAAATTGAGTTGCTGTAATTGCTGTTGGAATTGCCAGATACGATTGGCATGTATGTGCCGGACTGGTTCGCCAGTCGGATCAGCGGAAATCTGGTCAATACGTGCTGATAAATGGGGGAAGGATTTTCGCACTTCTTCCGGACTATTTCCCTCTACATACATCTGATAGTATAACTGCATGTCGTTTTTGAGAGATGTTTCCAACTCACCGAAATTCGTTCCGCCAAGCATTGCCTGCCGGCGGGAGTTTTCCAGCATATATTCTGTCCAGGGGCGGCCAATGGTCCCATAAACGGCAACTCCTTTTACAGATTCCTGAGCAGCCATCCAGGGTGCCCAGACGCCTCCCATCGACAGGCCAACGATGTAAATTCTCTCTGCATCAATTCGTTCGTCTTTCTTCAAATCCTGTAAGCCCGCTAAAAAACCCTTTGCATCTTCCAGAAAATCACAGTCAACACAGGCTTTCCCTTTGCTATCCCCTACTCCACTCTTCTCCACCCGATAGGTGGCAAAACCTTGTTTATGCATGTGGCGGATGAGCTGCCGAAATGCACCGTCAGGATTAAAGGGTTCATCGACCCCGCCACAGTCGATTCCCTGCACGAAGTAAACCAGTGGGCGGTTTTTACTTTCTCCGTCTGGGAGGGTCAATATGCTCCTGAGACGACCATGGTCTACCTCTATCGTCCCCAAATGTACTTTTCCACCCTCATACTCTTCTGGAGGCATGGGCGTGAGGATCAGTTTTTTGTTCAGCTTCTTCCCTTCCCGAAGCAAAACCACTTTCAGTTTTTCTCCAGTTTGATAGGGCTTAAGGACCCGAAGAAACTGTGGCACGCTGCTGATGGATTCTTTTCCGAGGGAAAGAATGATATCATCTGCCAGAATCCCGGCGGCTTTCGCAGAAGACTGATCAAATATACGTCGAACGTGAATGCCTTCACTTTCCCCAAGTTTCCATTGGATTTTTTGTGCATCATCAACGGGACCAAGTAAAATCCCCATGAATGCACGGCGAGGTAGATCCTGACCAATCAAACTGCCTTGGGAAGACAGCATGATCAGCAGGGCCATCAGAATGGTCCTTTTCATGAAATGGTGTGTGTAAGTGAAGAAAAATCAGGCCTGGACGTACATCCGACGATAAATATGCGGAGTTGCGCCAAAATTTTTCTTGAACAGACGTCCAAAGGAGCTGCTGTCCTTCAAGCCTACTTCCAGGCAAATCTCGTGAAAGCTCTTCTTTGAACTCACAAGCAATTTACTGGCGCGATCAAGACGTAGAGCAATGAGGTATTGACGCGGTGTGGAGCCAAAAACTTCCTTGAACAGACGGATGAAGTGGAACTTCGATAAGCATGCTACCTGCGCAAGGGTATCAAGATCAAGTGCAGTATGCAAATGCTCATGGATATATTCCTGTGCCAGGCACAGTCGACGATACAATTCCTTTTTTGTCGAACGCTTAGCCGAAGTCAGCTTATTGATTTGTTCAAAAATGTTCTGCTGAGAGGCCAAAATCTTTTTGGCGATTTGTAGTCCAAGTTCTCTTTGCTGATCGTTTGCATGTGGACGAGACAGCTCATCACTCAAATCTTGTAGAAATAAAGCCAGAGGATCATTTACGGCTTGAAAAGCGCCTTCATACAGATCCCATTCACCATTTTTGAGGCGCAGATTCAGATCGTTTTCCTCCCCGGCATGTGCTTTTGCAAACACAGAGAAAGGGATAAATACCTGCAAGACAGATGCATCTATTTTGCTCTCTCCCATGGGCTGAGCTGCTTCAGTACCAAGGACAAACTGTCCTGGCTCCAGGAGGTACTTCCGAAAGTGCAGACGATAAGACTGCTTACCCTTAAGTGCATAATGAATAAAGATTCCTTCACCGGAACGCGCGAAAGACTCATCCGGACGCGCCAGATGAACAAATTCAGAATTTACTTGAGTGTGTGATTGGGGACGATTTTCCTGTTGATGGGCAAAACCCAATGAAGCACTGTTCATGATGAGATTATTTGAGTAAGAAACATCTGCGCAGTATGTGTGTCCTAAACATTCGCAATTCACATACCAGTCATAATTGCCTTGTTTTCAACACTTTGCAAT
>JBCBZF010000197.1:0-8097 GCA_039815525.1 Bacteroidota bacterium
CGAGCCGGATTGCTGAGACAGGTGCGTTGTGCGGGGGAAGGGAGGAAGGATATGTCAGAAATTGTTCCAGTACCAGCGTCCAGCGACTCAAGAATTGGAGTTGGGTATCATTGAGCTCAGCGTAATGGTCAAGTCCGGGAAAATCATTTTGCCACTGCCAAAAAAGATTCGGGAGAAAGACCAGAAAGGCAATGAGAAGGCTAAGGTAAAAAGCCCGTTTGCGGAAAAGCGTTCGATAAGATGTAAAGGGCAAAAACAGAAAGAGGCCGGTAAGGGGCAAGGCGACCAGATATTTGTTGAGCAGTCCCAGACCCACCGCCAGCCCTAGCCAATAAAGCGTTATGTCCTGCTGATCATTGACATAGCGAAGGAGGAAATAAAAGATCAAGGTCCAAAAGAATATATCAAAAGGTACCGGCTGAAACAGGAACCAGGCTCTGGTGAAAAGAGGTGCGCATAAAACAGCGGTGCAGGCCAGTACTTTGGCGAATGTTTTTCCGCCCATTTCCCGAACAATCCCTGCTGCCAAAAACATCATCCCTCCACCAATCAAGGCTGGAAGCAGTCGGATGGCAAACAACTTGAAGCCAATTGTGTGTCCTAAGATTGTCGCCAGCCAACCGATCAATGGTGGGACGGCGAAATAGCCCAATTGCGGGTGTTTTCCGTAGGAAAAGTAGAGAAGTTCATCCCGATGAAAGCCCAATTGATCATAAAAAATTAGATGGAGCAGGACATTGAACAGAGCGAAGCCTGCGACGATGAAGTGGACGCGCCGATTATGTGGAGAAGCCGATGATTCCATGATCATTCTGCCATCTTATACCAGACTCTCAGACACTGCTGGAGCTTATGACTGGCGTTTTGCGCAATGATCACGCCGGCTTCCCCTTCAAATTCCTCCATCATGAACTGACTGACTGGAATCAGCAGGGTTTCCACATTGATCATTTGGAAGCGGGGGTTGTCCCCTAACCATTGATTGGCACGGTCTACGATGGTCGCAAAATCTTCATATTTGGCCGTTTTGAGCAGAGAAGCCTTCTGGGTTTTGTTTGGGAAAAAATCCTTGAATTGCAGCATAGATGATAGGCATGAAGCGTGTGTAGAAGAAAGACTGCTTTTCAGCCTTTAGGTTGTCTCACTACTGACAGTTTTGGGGTCAGACTTATTTTAGTTTTATGTCAGGAGCTTGTCAAACACACGCAAAGGACTGATGTTTTCCATTTTATTAACCGAATCGGGCTATGAGAATTGATCACATCGTATATGTTTTGTTTGCTGTGGCCTTGCTGGCGTGTCGCAGGGATGTGGAGGAGCCTGCCAATCGGCTGGCATCCTGGGATATTCCAACCATCCCACTGCGCATCGATTCGTGTTTTTCTCCTCAAAGAGTTCCCAGAGGCTTTCTCGTTTTGCCACCTACAGTAGGCAAAGAAATCCACCGGATCGCCTTTGACCCGTTGGATGATGATGCCCTTTACCTCACGCTCACGGAGCGGGATGCGGTGGGTGGCGTAAAGCTTGACAGTGAATTGTACCGTGTGGACCTGGCAAACAATACATCCACTTTTATTGTGCGACTAGAAGACGTAGGCTACGTAGATCTGCCGCTCAACGGCAATGCAGAACTGATCTATTCTGACAGCATCGGGAAAACGAACATTTACAGCATCCCGCTTCAGACAGAGATACGTGAGAACGCAAACCAGGACAAACCCCTGCAGTGGGCCTGGGCAAGCGATACGACTTATTGGGAACTCTCCCAGTTTCCCCTGCCTTCCGGCAGAGCGGACGTCTTTTGGACCTTGCACACATTCGATGGAATGGTACTCGATACCCTGCCGTACGGCTGGGGAACGGCCAGTGCTCCACGAAACGGGAAGACGCTCTTTCGCATGCGAACCACACAAGTCAATTCACTGTTTATGTACGATCAGACCACCAAAACGGCTGTGGACAGCATGCCTTCGCCGGAGGATTTTGGTCTGAGATTGCGGTTAGAACGGCCACTATGGATGGATGACAAACGGGCAATCTTGTCCAATGAGAAAATGATCGTCATGGCAGACTTTGCTTCGCAATCCTATCAAGTCATCAAAGAGGTTCCATTGGATGAATGCCGCAATCTGATCATCAGGGGCGTTCGGGTGGTGCCTGATCGGCCGGATGAAATCCTATATGTGTTGGACCAGTTTTTCTATGATGAAGCGGGAGAATACCTTAAACGGCATGATCTGGTCCATCTGGACCTTTCAAGTGGGGCAGAAACGGTTCTGCTCATTGACCTTTGAATTACTTGGTTGTGGTTAATGAATATGAAGGAATGTACCAGCGGTCTTCGGTAAGATCTACGCCACCACCCATTTGCTCCTGCACCACCCGGTCCACGATGAAGACCCCTTTTTGCGCCATTTCCTCAAATGTATCAACCCCTTCTGGAAAATTGATGCGGGTCCGGTGAATGTGGAAGCGATTGGAAAATGTATGTCCGAACGCTTTTTCTACCCCTTCTTTTCCAATCATAAACCCGATCAGACCGCCCCAGGTTGCGGTAGGATTGTCAGAGTCCCAGCCACATAGCGCACCGATTTTAATGGTTTCTTTGAGATCGCCTTCACCATAAAATAAACTCACCAAACTGGCAGCATAATTGATCCCAGCGGCGAAACATGCATTACAAGGCAATTGCCGGGAAGTCATGTCGTAGCCATCTTCCTGGTCGACCTGATAGCGTTGATAAACGGCATCTCTGGCTTCTTCCCAACTTTTTCCCTGCTGATATAGATCCTGAACAAAATCATACATTTTTGCGGGATAATGATCTTCCTGGAGGCGTTTACGAGCTGTTTCTGCCATCTCCCACAACTGGTCCCGGATGCTTTGGGTTGAATCGCCCACTGCTGCCAGGGCATGCATGTCTATGTAGAATTGTGCAATCTCATCCGCTTGAATTCTGGCGGTGGTCTGGATAGGGAGCTGTGCGATTTTACGGGCGATGTCCAGACGGCCGGGCGCGAACAGACCGAAAATCTCAGTGGTCAGCTGGGCATCGATCATGTCGTAATATTCATTGAGTTTCGGATCACTGGTTTTCGGGGGCAAATAGCCTTTCTGCATCAATTCAAAGGCTATTTCATTGGATACCCAGAGGTAGTTTTCCTCCTCCCTTTTGATATGCTTCAACCAACCGTCCCTGATTTGTTCAGGGGTCAATACACTCGTCTGATTGGTGTAAAGTAAATGCTGGTACATATACTCGATGTCAGTGTCATCGTCTGCTCCCCAAATGCTGTCGTCTGCCGCATATACAAAATCAATAATGGGGGAGAGTTTGCTGACTTTCCTGCTCCAAAAGTCCGGTTGATCCGTTTGTCCCCAGGCTTCGCGCGTATAAAATGCACCCGTACTTTCGTCTCCAACCTTGTCCATCTCCGTTACCAGACCCGTCCAATTGGCAACACACTGCGCCAACCAGAAACCATATAGTTTTTCCGCATAATCAGAACGGGAAATGATATGATCTCCTTCTTGTGGTTGATAGCGGTTATAGCTTAGCAGGGAATCTTTGGGAAACGCAGGTCGCTTTTCAGTAGAAATGGTCGATTGGCAGGCGGTGCAGAGCGTCAGGAAGGAAAATAGCAGACTCAATTGAAACGGGAGCAGACGGTAGGATGTCATGATGAATGGATCAAAAATGTTGGGGAGTCGTGACGGGATGTTCCGTTTGTGAAGTGAAACAAAAGCCGATCTGAGAGCTCATACTTACAAAAATAATTTCACTGAACCATCCGTTGACTGGAAGCCTCGTTTTTTTGTTCCCTTCAGTTCCTGGCGGTCGATTGGCGCAAATAATTGGTGAGAAAGATGGGGTGATGAGGGTGAAAACTAGAGGGATAGAGCAGGGGTAATGAAAGAGGCAAGCACCTTTTGGCCTCAGTAATATTTCTCAATGCCGCCGAAACCCCGGACCAATTTCCCCTCTGCACATTTGGCGATAAAGTTGTTCAAACGCTTTTCAAACTCTTCCGGCCGCTTACGTGCGGCATCGATATAGGCAATGCGGATACGCTGATAAGCAGGGGTACAGTTACGGTAAAACTCAAAGGCTTGTGTATGCTGAGCCAGCAATCGAATGATGTCCGTCGGGAAGTGAAATCCCTCAGATAGGATGGGTTGAACCGCAGGCAATACTGAGGGATGGATCAAATCGTGATCTGCCAGCCATCTGAGTCGCTCTTTATTGGGCTGGGAAAAGGCACTTTTGGGTTTACGAGGGGTGAAACGCTGCATGCCATGATCTGGATCAAAGGCTTTGTTGATGCTGTCAATCCAGCCAAAACAGAGTGCTTCTTCAACTGCATCATTGTAGAGAATACGGGGCTTGCCGGTGTGTTTTTTGGGGTACAACAACCATACTTCTTTTGCAGTCTGAAAGTGAGCATTCAGCCACGCACGCCAGGGCTGGCGGTCGGTAAAGTAGAGTGGATCATCCATTGGACTGATACTGTCGTTGCGGCCCATCGCTTACTCGCAGAGCCTGGCCGGCACTAGCCACCATCGCAACCAATAGGCTGGCAAATAAAAGGCCCCGGAGCATTCGCCGCATTCGCAAAGTCGGGATTTTCCTGATTTGGGTCACGGCCACAATGATGGTAGCAGGCCATGCAAGCAGAACTGTATACATGATCACCGGGTTCCAGCCCGCAATGTACCAGGTAAAGATATTCAGGATGAAATATACAGCAGTGCCCAAAGCCAGTAAGTAGAAAATCAGTGCTTTGTGTTTTTTCATGATTTTGGCTTGCTTAAGCGGTAAAGCAAGACAAAAATAGTGAATTGACCAACTACGGTCGTTATGTCCCCCAATACCGCGATGACACCGCCTGCTACCATGATACAGACTGACTTCTCCATTGCAAAGGCGTACTTCAATCATCCGCGAACCCTAAGTTTTGACCAATGTTGATCCAACGCATTTCTGCCCACCACCTACAAATCCCCCTCAAACTGCGATTCGCACAGGCCAATCAGTCTACGCACCATTCCAGTTCTGTCATTGTGGAAGTCAAAACCAGTCAGGGAATCATTGGCTATGGCGAATGTTGCCCCCGGGAATATGTTACCGGTGAATCGGTCGATTCGGTCCTAAGCGATATCGCACAAATGGATCAGCAGCTCAAGGGCCGCCGCCTGGTCTCCGTAGGAGAAATCGAACGCCTTATTTGCGACGACTTACTGGATGAAATCGGGCTGTCAACCCGTTGTGGGCTGGAACTGGCGTTGCTGGATGCACTCTGCCGCACGGCCGGCGTTCGCCTGATTGATGCCCTGGGTGGCGACATGCCGGAAGAACTGTCCTACAGTGGTGTCATGCCTTTTGGCAAGATTGAAAAGCTTGGACCGGTCCTCCAGCGCTTCGGTTTTGACAATGCAAAGATCAAAGTTGGTCCTGATCTGCATCAGAATGTCGAAAAAGTATTGCGCCTGCAACAGGATTTCCTGCCGGAGGCTTGTATCCGGGTCGATGCCAATTGTAGCTGGACCTTCAATGAAGCCATTCAACAGATTCCGGCTCTGGTTGAGGCTGGAGTTCGTGTGATTGAACAGCCCCTTGCCAAAGGCAAAGAGGCCGAAATGGCGGTATTGACCCGACTTTTTGGCGACAAAGTCTGGATCATGGCTGATGAGTCGGTAACTGATCATGCGAGTGCGGAAAAGTTGATCAGAGAGGGCCAGTGCAATCGTCTCAATCTCAAGCTCTCGAAAAACGGTGGCATTTTCTCCAGCTTACGCATCTACGGACTGGCGCAGAAGTATGGCGTCAGCTGTCAGCTTGGGGCGCACTTTGGAGAAACCAGTATTCTCACTGCGGCAGGGATGGTTTTCGCGTCCCTTGCCGGCGAGTTGACGGCTTTGGAAGGTGCTTTTGGACCACACATTCTCTCGAAAGACATCAGTGAAACCTCGATTGGATTTGGGGCGGGTGGCAAGCTGGAGAACCCCAATTTACATCTGTTGCATGCTGGCTTGGGCCTGCAAATCGGATAATGGTAGCCAATTGCAGGTCTGCGTTCAAGTAAATGCGATCACAGTAGCTGGTCGATCCCTGCCTGTCTTTGGCGATGCAGGTAATTGGCCTGAGGGGAACCGGTAGAGCGAAGGTGTTTTTGCCTCATGGAAAACCCATATTTTTAACAGATCTACCCCTAAATTCTTGGAGAAGAAAAAGGGATCGTGTATTTTCCATAAAATCATAATAACGTCAATGCATGGCCCTTATTGGATTGGGTCGTTAACGGAATAAAGTCTTAGCAGATTGTTTCCGGCTGCCAATGATTCATCATTGTATGCCGTGGAACATTTTCATGCGCCATTGAAAAATGGTGCTCTCGGTTTTCTGAATTTACTTACCCATGGATGATCCAAAAAAGCAACCACCAGTCACTGAACTGAAGGATGAGGATTTGCCACAAAATGGCAACCTCCCTCATGATGATCAGACAACTCAGGAAGGAGGAGGCAAAGCTGATGAAGCAGCTTCTGACCAACCGGAGACCGAAGATACCAAGCCCGAGGTACCCAATGAAGAAGCAGGCGTCCAGGCCGAGTTTTTCTATATTGACCGTGAAGAGAAATATGGGAAACAGGGCTTTCATTGCGCCATTGACGCGATCAATGATCCGAGACCAGAGTTCAGGCGCCTACTCGATAAGCTGCGGAATCGGCGTGATGAAGCCATCTCTGAGGTCAACACTGCAAAGGACAACAGGCTGTCCAGAATCGATGATAAAGTACTGAGTCTGGGCGTCAAGATTGACATTGCCCGAGATGAGATTGAAGAATACAATCAGCAGTATGACAGCTTGCTGGAAAATCGGGATGCCGTCAGAGGGAAATTGCGAGACAAACAAAAGGTTCTACAGGAACAATATCGTGAACTGGGCGAAGAGGAGAATCAGCTCATCTCAGAACGGATCACCAAATCTGCGGATGAGATTCAATCCATCGTCGAAGCCAATAAAAAGATCTATCAGGTAGATCACAGCAACAAGGAAACCGCCACCGATGTAAAGGCCCTGCGTGAGATCAAAGATCAGATCAAAGCCAAATTAGATGCTGTACAGAAGCAAATTGAGTCTTTCTCTGCGGCCGGCCTGAGTTCCGGTAGCATTGGGTTTTTAAGGCGGGCAAGCTATGCCGGGGTGCTCGCGGCGGGATGGTTCTTCACCATTTTTGCGATGTATGCCAATGGTGGGAATCCCGGCCAGGGATTCGTCTTCGACAGCCAGGATTACTTTTCTCAGGCCATTAAACGCTTGTTCACCATCCGAGATGGTACTTTGACTGGGGCTGATTGGTCCGATTTATTGTTTGGGATTGGCTTACTCATCGGGACTCTGGGAGTGGTTACTGCCATTGCATATTATGGGCACCAGTTTCTGCATCAAACGATGGAAAAGCGCATCAAAAGCAGGATTCGGGCGCGTTCCCGGCGTGGCGCACTTTCTCTCAATGCTTCGGTTGAAGCCAGGGGCTTTTTATCCTTTTGGATACAGGTATTACCAATCCTGTTTTTGCTGGGAGTACTCTTGGTCTGTGCCATTGTGTTGGGACTTGGCAATGAAACTACGATGAACCAGGCCGGTATGTATGCCGCCAGTCTCACCTTTGGTTCTTCCATCGCCCTCGCTTTTGGTGGGCTGATGACAATGTATATCGCTAAGATTGCCTCGGCGAGGTTTTGCTGGCCGCCGAGAACAAGGCAAGAGCAGCAGGTCTGGGGCTTTGGGCGCTGCAGACCTATCAGGTCAGGGAAGCTTCGCAATTGCCGGAGGATATCTCCGACTTTGTCATTATGACGGGCACACCGGTGTCGATGAACTCTTCACCTGATCCGGATTTTGCCTGTCTGTTTGATCTTGAAAACGCCGCCATCCTTCTGCGTATTCAAACCAGCGCAAGAGCGCTTTGCAAACCGCACGATCTGATGAAGCCATTACGTGCGCGTGGTTATGTCCGTGACGGCCAGATGACCATAACGCACCCGCTGAATGTCGAGAGGCCCGACGAGACCTGATCAGCAGTCCGGGATGA
>JBCBZF010000632.1:0-4358 GCA_039815525.1 Bacteroidota bacterium
CCATTGAGGTAGCAGATTACGAAATCAGTATTCCCGCAGTTGTCCGCGACAACATTGCCAAAGAAATTGCGGTGAGTGTAGACATGAAATACGCGGCCCTCTAAGTAAATAACCCTCCATTTTCGCGCTAACAACCTCTCATCATGAAACCTCTGTTCGCATTTCTCCTGTTCTGCACATTGTGTTTGCAGCCCACTCTCGCCCAGGATGATTTGATGTCTCTGCTGGATGATATGGAGGAAGAAACCACCGATTACACCTACGCGACCTTTAAGACAACGCGTCTGGTCAACGGACACTCCATCGAAATGTCTGCGCCCGGTGTACTTACTTTGATCATTGCCCACCGCTTTGGGCGCTTAAATGGCGGCTTTGCAGAGCTTTTTGGACTTGATCAGGCAAACATGCGCTTTGGATTTGAATACGGTGTAACCAATTGGTTGAATCTGGGAGTAGGGCGAAGCAATGTTCGCAAAACATATGATGGATACGTCAAGGCAAGACTGCTGCGACAAAGCAGTGGAAAGCGTAAGTTCCCTTTTAGTCTCACGGCGCTTTCAGCCATGCAGGTCAATACGCTTCCATGGCCGGATCCAACCCGGGAAAACTTCTACAGCTCCCGACTCAGTTTTACCCATCAGATCATGATTGCGCGAAAGTTCAACGAAAGCTTATCTTTGCAAATCATGCCGACACTGGTGCATCGTAACTTTGTCGCAAGCCAGGAGGAAGAAAATGATGTCTGGTCAATTGGGGCAGGTGGTCGCATTAAGTTGAGTCCAAGTGTTACCTTAAACGTAGAGTATTATTATCTTTTGCCCGGATTTACCGCTGATAACTTCGAAGATTCTTTCTCGGTAGGCTTTGACATTGAGACTGGTGGGCATGTATTTCAGCTGATTTTCTCTAATACAATTGCCATGACAGAGAATCTGTTTATCGCAGAGAGTACCAATCAGTGGGATAGAGGAGAAATCAATTTTGGCTTCAATTTGTCGCGGGTATTTACCATTGCGGACAATCATAACCGGGAGGCCAAGAAAGCTGCGAAAAAGGAAGGAAAAAAGAAGAAACAAAAGAAAAAATAAAGGCCTCAGGCCATTAAGAATTGTCCTATTTTTTATTGTGGTAGTGGAGCTCCCCGCGAGGGGAGCTTTTTCTTTTATTCCGCCTATACCTGGGCAAAATGGTAATAAGCAGCACAGGCACCTTCTGAGGAAACCATGGGTGCACCGACTGGGGTGAGCGGTGTGCATTTTTTGCCAAAATGAGGACACTGATGGGGCTTCATTACACCTTTCAGGATTTCTCCCGCCTGGCAAATCTCTTCTACTACGCGCTCCTCGGTTGGCAAGCCAAACTTTCGGATCGCATCAAATGCAGCATAAGCTTCTGAGACATGTAATCCACTTCCGGAGAGCGTGCCAATGCCCCGCCATTCCCGATCGCCAACCGAAAAGACTTTCTCAACCATGGCTTTGGCAGAAGGATTGCCTTCGTAGGGTACGACCCGACTATATTGGTTCTCCAGTTTTGCTACGCCGGCTTCGAGTTGTTTGAGGATCATCAGGATTCCCTGCAGTAAATCTACCGGCTCAAAACCAGTAACCACCAACGGAATTTGGTGTCGTTGCACGATGGCATCATACTCTGCCAGCCCCATGATGGAACAAACGTTCCCTGCACCTAAAAAGCCATCGATCTGACTCTGCGGATCGGCGATCACTGCTTCCATGGCTGGCGGCACCATCACATGGGATGAGAGGATCGAGTAGTTTTTTAAGCCGAAATGTTCGGCATGTAAGACTGAGAGGGCATTGGCTGGTGCTGTGGTCTCGAACCCAACCGCGAAGAAAACCACCTCTTTGTCCGGATGCTCCCGTGCGAGAGTGACGGCTTCCAGGGGAGAATAAAAGAAACGCACCGATCCACCTTGCGCTTTGGCTTCAAGCAGACTTTTGCGGGTACCTGGTACCCGCAGCATGTCTCCAAATGAACACAGAATGACATCAGGCTGCATGGATAACTCGATGGCCTGGTCAATCATCTGGGCGGGCGTTACACAGACCGGACAGCCGGGACCATGCACCATCCGGATACCTTCCGGTAAAACATTGACGATTCCGTTTTTGATCAGGCTATGCGTCTGGCCACCACAAAATTCCATCAGAGACCAGGGACGGGTACTCACCCGTCTGATCTCTTCCAGATAGCGGTTTGCCAGGGAATGATCCCGGTATTCGTGCAGAAATTTCATGCTTCTGCTTCGGGTAGCAAATCTTCTTCGACGCCACCATACCGGGAAAGATAGTCGAAGGTTTTGCGGGCTTCGTCTTCGTTGATCACATTCACGGCAACGCCAGCATGGACCAGGACATATTGTCCTTCCTCTGCTTCGGGGAGCATATCGAGGTAAACTTCTTTGGTAATCGAACCAAAGGCAACCTGCGCTTTACGGATAAAATCTTCGGATTGGTCGATTCGTTGAATCTGACCAGGAATCGCGAGGCACATAGTATCAATTTTGAGTAGTCAGCCTTCCCCTCAATTGTCCTGTTTGTAGAATATAACTGTCAAACCTGAATTTTGTGTAATTCTTTTTTTGAACGACTCTTGTGAAAGGTGATGTCGCAGACCTGACAACTGTCAAAAGAGCGTGCAATCAGGCCGACTTCAACTGGCTTTTGCAGATCCTGGATGGTCAATCCCCGCAATGAGACCTCAAGAGGCGAGGCATTGCCTTTGGAAAGATGTGCCTGCACATTCAGCAGAGTAGGGGGGAGAATCCGGTAATGTTTGATCCGTTGGTTTTCCAACTCTACATAGTGCGCAAGCGCCCCACGTGGTGCTTCGGTCAATCCCAGCCCGATCCCATCAGGCACAGGTACATTTTCCGCTAGCGGTCCGTTAATTTCAATGGCCTGAATCCAGTCCCGTACCAAACGCGTGAGCAGGCACACTTCATGCATTCTGGCAAGAACCCGACTGAATACGCCTGCACCCTTTTGCCGGACGACATCATGAATCAAAGGATGAGCGGCTGGTTTGTTTTGATATGAATCTTGTCCGGCCATCAGCATCCGAGCCAATGGCCCCACCTCAGTTTCTTTGGGTAGGAAAGGCTGGTTTACCCCTGCGTGTGGCGCCATGAAATTCATGAGATCACCAACATTGATTGTTTGTAGACGGGTTTGATTGAGTAAACCGCCTGGCATTATATGTTGTTGCAGAAGCGCTTCCGCCTGATTTGGTCCGCTAAATGTCGGGTCCCAGAATGTTCCATAGGCCAAAAAGCTGCCAGACTTCTGTCCGATTTCGTCTAGCCCCAGGTCTAGTCCTCCCTGAATGAGTAAGCCCAGATCACTTTGCGCATGTTTGCCTTCCAACAGCCAAACTGCCAGATCCTGCCAGGATTCAGCGGCCAGATAGCGATCAAGAGAGCCTTTTAACCAAACCGCTTCCAACCATTCCTTTTGATACTGATCAAGGAAGGCGACGGCAGCTTTCAGAAGCTCTTTGGTCAATGAGACTTTTACCCCACCAGCTTGAATGAAATCTGCATGTGGCCACTGGCCGGCAAAAAGCGTATACAGCCGCATGGGCATGGTCGCAGCAAAGATTCCCGGACGGAAAGAGGTGCCACGCATTTTGCTGAAGCGCTCACTCAAATGTTGGTGCTGGGCTGACGCACTGAAGCGAGAGTGGGTCAGGTCTGGTGCAAAGGTGGTATAAAACCAGCGAATGCTGTTTTGTAAGATTTCTGTGGCTTGGGCAATAGAACGAATGAGCCGGGCATTGGGTGGTGGCAGTACGTCTGCGATATGCTCCAGTGCATTGACAGCTGCAAGCTGATGGGAGCCACCACAAAAACCAAACATTCGTGCTGGGATACGGATGCCTGCATCAAAGGCTTCTCCCCGAAGAAAGTCTTCATCGTGTTGCGGGAAGTCCGCCCGAAATTCAGCCTGCGTCACCAAGCCATTACGATTGACGAATATATCCGCCTGTAAACCTTTTTCCGGAGAACCTGTCATGAATGTCGTTCAAATCGGAGAAAAAACAAATATAGGCTTTTATTTATATCTCCGCGGGCTTCGATAATTGTGAGTTGGGTGTTTTTTCCAACTCCTCCTTTTCCACCAGACCGGAATGAGACAAATATGGAACAAGCGTTTGCCATATTTCGTGGCAAAAGATATCTGCTTCTCCCAGTGTACGGCCTTCTGTTAGCCGCGACAACCACCAAGGATCAATGTTTCTACGCATCAGAATGGCAAGATCCTGCATATTTTCATTCTGGAGATCTATTCGCATAACCCCCCGGGCCTGATAGGCTTGCAGGAGCAACTCAAACTGCA
>JBCBZF010000754.1:0-3707 GCA_039815525.1 Bacteroidota bacterium
CCGTACCAGGTGATTTGCAAAGCTGGACTTTCATGAGCTTCCAGTTTGATGCCAGCACCATTGGTGGTTTTGACTCCACAGACTTCCGCGACATCTTTCTCTTTTTTGATTCTGGCCAAAGCAATTTTGATGGAAATGATCTGCGGATTGACTTTTTTGCCATTGGTGAAATTCCGCCGATTGACAGTTGGTCTCCCTGTTTCCTGACGGTTGATCAATTACCGTATGTGGTGCAATATCAAAATGCGACCGACCCCATATTTACTGGTAATGCTGCGCCACTCCTGAACCAGAACATTGACCCTGCTTGTGAGGAATTGCGGATCTCGGTGATCAATCCCACGAACGCCCCGCTTGGCTCGTTTACAGCTTTGGTCCTGAACCCTCAGGACAGCATCGGCAATGAAATCGTCGATCTGAGTAACAATATGCGCTTTTTTGCGAGGGTGCGAAGCCAGGATGAAGTGGTTTTGGGGATGCAGTTACGCAGTGGAGATGGCTCCTTGCCGCTCCGAAGCAATATCGTAGAGCAGACTGTGCCAGCAGGTCTAACCTACTGGACACTGCTTGAATTTGATTTTACTGGCACCAATCTGGCTGGCTTTGACTCGACAGACTTCAAGGATATTTTCATCTTCCTGGATCGGGGGCAGGACAACTTCCGCGGCAATGATTTTCGCATTGATTTCTTTGCTATTGGGGAAGAACCCGATTCCAGTCAGTATTCACCTTGTGCGGTGGGCGTTAATCCCTTCCCGATCAACATTGCCTATGACAATCCCAACGATCCTGTTTTCAGTGGGGGCGGGGCAGCGGATTTGACCCAAAGTATTGAGGTGGAGTGTAGCGAATTGCAACTCAGTGTAGCTGATCCAGCGAATGAACCATTGGGTGCTTTTACGCCACTGATCCTGAATCCACTGGACGGATCTGGAAATGATATCACCGACTTTAGTTTCCAAATGCGCTTTTACCTTCGGGTGAGAAGTGCTGACAGCGTGCGGGTCGGTATGCAATTGCGATCTGGCGATGGAACGGCGAATTTCAGGACTGATGTGCTTCAGCAAGATATTCCTGATAATCTCAACGAATGGACGGTATTGGCGTTTACTTTCCCTGACAGCGTATTGAATGACTTCGATTCAACTGATGTGCGTGATGTGTGGCTTTTCCTTGACCGGGGCCAAAGTAATTTCCGTGGCAATGATGTTCGGATTGACTTTCTCGCCATCGGCGAATTGCCGGAAGAAAGCACCTGGTCAGATTGTCCGATGGTCTTCCCGGTGATTTGGAATTGGACCTCCGCCAATGATGATGTAACAGGTGGTGCTGGTGCGAGTTTCCTCACCCAGACCATTGATACGCAGTGTGAGGAACTGGTGATATCAGTTACAGACCCGGTCAATGCACCTCATCCTTTTGCAACGCCTCTGGCCCTGATTCCTCGAGACACTGCTGGCTTTGCCATCACAGATTTGAGTGAGAACCTTCGGTTTTATATGCGAGCCCGAAGCGCTGATACTGTGGACGTAACCCTTCAGCTTCGTTCAGGGGACGGTACCCCCGGTAACCGTAGCTTCCGTGTGGAACAAACTGTCATTGGCGGTTTGCAGGACTGGACCCTTCTTGAATTTGTCATTGATGCCAGCAACGTTGGCGGCTTTGATTCGACTGATCTGCGTGATATTTGGATCTACCTTGACCGAACTGAAGACAATTTCCGCGGCAATGAATTTCACATTGACTTCTTTTCTATCGGTGACCTGCCCAATATGACTAGCTGGACCGACTGCCCTATCCCGGATTTGAGCTTCCCCTATGTCTTACAATGGGTAGATGATTTCGATCCAAAGTTCGAAGGAGATGCCAGCCTTAGTACCCGTCAGGAGGTTACTGCTTGTGAAGAATTGCGGATCCGGGTGGATGATCCAAACAATGATCCGCTGGGTGCCAATGATGCCTTCTTACTGGACCCTAAAGACCCCAATGATTTTGATTATGTCAATCTGACCGGACAGACACAGGTGTTTCTGCGGGTGCGAAGTGAAGAGGATGTGGCGATCGGGGTACAACTCCGCTCTGCTGATGGTGGACTCACCACGGTGGTATCCCAAACCGTCATCGGGGACCCCACCAATTGGACCATCCTGGAATTTGATTTTAGTGGGGGCGCAGCAGCGAATTTTACCGAAAATGATTTCCAGGACTTACTCCTGTTTCTGGAACCAGGCAGTGCCAATTTCCCCGGGAATGATATTTTCTTTGACTATATCGCCATTGGAGGAGAATCTCCGGTTGACCAGAATACCCCTTGTTTGAATACGTCGATTCGATTCTCAGATGAAAGTAAGTTGGCCATGTATCCCAATCCTGTCAAAAGTGCTGGGACGCTGACGGTGGAAACAGCTGAATCCTTAGACGACTTGGCGCAGGTTCAGATTATCAATATGATGGGTCAAAGACTCTGGCGTACAGAACTTTTGCCAGGAAATGCACAGTATGAGCTGAGGCTTCCCGCCTTAGCTGCGGGATGGTATGTCCAGCAATTGGTCAAGGACGGGGAACTTTTCTCTCGTCGCCTTCGGGTCGAATATGTTTCCCTGGAAAATAGATGCGATACAATGGCAGCAAGTGTCTTCTGATGCTTGCTGCCATTAGCATTTGGTACATAATATGGTTCAAACTGTTGTCTTCATGATGATGATTCAGATGCGTAGATGTTTGCAGAAAGGATAATGCTTAAATAGGCGCATTCATTCGATTGATTGACCCTATCTGAGCTGTATGCGCATCCTACTCGTTGTACTGTACTTATTATGTTCTTGGGGAACTGCTTGTCAAAGCGTTTCGCAAAACCTACACCATCCTGACCAGCCCTTTAACGACAGGTGGCTTTTCTATAAAGGTGATCCGCCGGGGGCTGAAAGTATTGCCTTGGATGATGTTGATTGGCGAGCGCTTGATCTTCCGCATGATTGGGCCATTGAAGGACCCTTTGATCCCCAATACAATGCCCGGACCGGTGGCTTGCCGGTTCATGGTGTTGCCTGGTACCGCAAACATTTTACTGTTCCGGCAGATATGGCGGGAAAAGTTGTATCAGTTCTGTTCGATGGTGCCATGAGTCGCGCGAAGGTGTGGTGTAATGGGCAGCTGGTTGGACAACGACCTTTCGGATATATTGGCTTTTCGGTCGATCTCACCCCTCACATACGCTTTGGAGAAGAGAACCTTATCGCCGTCCAACTCAGTCCGGAGGATCTGGCTGCCCGCTGGTATCCGGGAGCCGGAATCTATCGCAATGTGTCTCTCTCCTACAATGATCCGGTCCATATTCCGACCTGGGGAACCTATTTGACCACCCCTGAAATCTCAAAAGAAAATGCTTTGGTCAAAGGAGACATTAAGATTGTTAATCAGGGGGGCAAGAAGCAACGCGTCCAGCTCAGAACACAGATTCTGGATGCTGATGGGAAAACCGTGGCTGAAACCAGGGGTGAAGAAGAAATCCCTGAAAACGCGACTGTTACCCATCAATTTGCACTTCAGGTGGACAATCCACGGTTGTGGGAGATGGAAACACCTCATTTGTATCGTGCACAAACCCAATTGCTGCGAAACAATCAGGTGATTGATGAATACGAAACAAGCTTTGGCATCCGCAGCATGGAGGCAAGTGCGAATGATGGGTTTTTATTGAACGGAAA
>JBCBZF010000049.1:0-13289 GCA_039815525.1 Bacteroidota bacterium
AAGGAAGATCAGCAAACTGTTGGTAGATCTCTTCTCCTCTTTTGGCCTTTCCGACGAGACGATTACGTTTGCCAGAACGGACCCAAACTTCGAGCTGGTTGAGGCCGGGATTTAAATATGGTGAAATATCCATGAGATATGGCTCATGACTAATGGTGCCGAGTTGATACGTGTTCAAGCGAATTTCAGCCTGCTGGTGTACTTTCCCCAAATCGAGTAAGTAGAGTGCTTCCCGAATGGTATCACGCATCTCAAACTGGGTGCTATACAGTCCTTCCGAACTGCTATACTTTATTGCTGGAATATTGCGCCAATCTGTAAAGCGACATGAGTCTTCCTGGTATTTATCGCCCTTCACGTCAGCTCCATTGACCATGAATGTCCAGTTATTCAGGGGGAGGGTTTCTTTTTGTTTGCTAAAAGCCATTTTCCAGGCCAATGATGGAAATGATTCTTGGAGTGAATCGGGTAGGGTAAGGGCTTGTTCAGATGCAAATAGAAAGATGCTACCATGAGACGGAAGGTGGCCAATAAGTTGTCCTCCTTCTTTGGGCAAGGCTGGACTGATATGCCCATTTTGTGGATTCATCCAATAAAAGTACTGATCTGACTCCTCCGGTATGAGGGTGAAAAAGTGTTGGGCTTCGCTTTGATTCGACAGAAACAAGATGCGGTCACCCGCCTCTGTTTTCCGCTGGTGTTGACGCAGAAATGGCATGGATTGTTGGAAGATAAAGGGCTTTCTAAGTGGAAAACCTGTAAACTGATCCATCAGATCCTTCAATTGCGTAAATTGGTATCGACTGGCCAAGCTGTCCATTGTCATTTGGACATATAAATCATTTTCCCTCGCGCCCAAATATCCAGCTTGATGATCTGGACTATCTCCATAAATCAGCACTCTACTCTTTTTGGCTAAATCAGATACTTTTTGGCTCAGCTCTCTTGAAATTGCAGGCACATTTGGGAGAATGAGACTTTGAAACGACTGACCATTGATAAGAATATTTCCATCCACTACTTCAGCTTTTTGGAGGGCGTGTGGATTCACCCAGCGCCAGCTAATGCCTCTGGCGTCAAGACCTTGGACCATCTGTTGTACCTTTTCCAACCACTGGGCAGGAATGCCTTCTTTTTGTTCTTCCCTACTGGATACATTTGATTGTCGCAACTGAAAAGGGAAGCCAAGGAAGGGGTATAGGATCAAAACATCAGCTTCAAAGTCTCCTTGCTGCAGAAGGTATTGACAACGACTGACGTAAGCATTGAATTCCGACAATTCGGCATGAAATGCATTGCCAGGACCCAGATTTTCAGAGAGTGAGCTTTCTGATTGGTAAGCAGATGAAAAGGGGGCCCAATTTGTTTCTCCGTATGCCCGGCTTTCCAGCTGATATGGTATCCCATGATAGACCAGATGGTTGAAGCCATTGACAAACAATTGGTCGGCATCTCTTTTCCAGCTTTGTGGGTGGCCAGCCTGATCAGCTTCCTGATGTGCCAAAGCGACCGCTGATACGATTTGTCGTCCGTACAACTGGGCACCTGAAGCCAGCAATGATAAAAACAAAGGGTGTTGGTCAGCATCTTCCTGACTGATTTCTGGAATATGTACCTGACCAGCTGCTCGCATGATATCTAGCGACAAACCATATACCTGCGCCCGATATAAGAGGCCATGATCTTCTGCCCAAATCCGTGAAGTCCGGAGCATGTGGTCTATGAATAAATCAGAAACCGTCAAATCAAAATCGTGTCTCACGCGTGGATCCAATTGGGATATACGGAAGGCTGACAAACGTTGGGGGAAATGATTTCTCAGGTAAAAATTATCTTCTGCGGGACGAAGGACTGCTGGGAGAAATGGGAGTAAATCGTACCCTCTCGCCGCTTTGAAGCGAATGAGAAAGTCTTTGCTGAAATGTCTTTCAGTCATGAATCTGAAAGCGGATTGACTGATACTCTGGAATGCTTTTCCATAATGGGAAGCGTAGCCTCTTTTGGTCCCCAGCAAATGGTTATGATGAGATATAATGTGAAGTGAGTCGAAGTGATCCAGGACCAGTCCCGCTTGTTCATAAGCCGGAAATATAGGTCTGGAGCCAGAAGGCATTTGGTAAATGGCAATGATTTCCCAGTAGCCCGGGGGAGCTTCCCATCTGATCATTTGATCTTCTCCCAAAAATTGATCGATCACAAATAAGGAGTCTGGATCCAGACTGACTTGATCATTTAACACCAAAGGGTTACGATTTCTTCGACCACTACGTGCCTTTCCAGCCAAAAGGCAGATGAGTTCCGCTTGTTCAGGAAAAAAGTCAAGTAGCCCATCGTGAGGTTTGAAATGCTCATAAAAGGCAGTGTAATAATGGGCAGCTGGTGGATTGGGAGCTGGCAGCTTGATCTCGACAGTTTTTCCACCCAGTATGTGTGCCTCCCCAAAACTGAGACTACGGAGATTGTCCTTGAGATTGATGTGAGGCCCACCTGCAGGCCAGCCAGATCCGGTCGGGAGTGCGACAAGCATACCAAGCGAATCAGCCGTTTGCATCGCAAATGTGATATGCTGGTCATGGCTATTGCTGCCAAAACCTTTGACCAGTTTGGACTCATTCTGACTTAAATCGGGGTCAAGACCTGCATTCAGACTATGAATCTCCACTCCGCCAAACCCCATATTGTGCATGCTTACCAGTTGATCCCGGATACGATTGGACTGTACATAATCTCCGGGCCACCACCATTTCGTGGAAGGGCGAAAACGTTGCGGAGGGGAAGAAAATGAATCTGCTGAAAACTGTGCATGAAACAATACATGCTCACTGAGATCAGGGAAACTATCTATATGGGCTGGATCTTGTAAATATTGATCAACGGAAGCTGTTTCAACCGTAGGCTCGTACATTTTCTGTCGGACGCGGTACACCGTCCAACTCAGCCAACCAGTGAGGATGATGAGTATGAGCAAAAGCCCTCCGTTGAGCAAGTATGTCCGTTTGGCTTTCATCAACTTGGGCAGATAAATTATGAATTCCTGAACATTCCTCAAATGAAAGTGGTTCAGGAATCCGTTTTTCTTTTCTTCCTATCTACCCGAAGAACCATTAAGAGGCACAAATATCCTGCTTCATTCAAGGCTTAAGCGCATTTCACGGGGCGGCAGCCTGGTCTAAAAACCAATCAATTTGTGTTGCCCCAATGTGAGAAACCGGATAGGATTCAGCCATTTTGGTTTTGGCAAAAACTTCAGCTAAAACAGGACGTTTTGATGCGCCAGTAATGAGAAAGACTACCCGTTTCGCTGCGTTGATCACAGGGCCACTCAAGCTGATCCTAATTTGTCCGGATGCTGGATGCGTAGCAACTACGCAATGGTCTTTTGCCTGCAAAAGATGAGACTCATGAGGGAAAATAGAGGCCGTGTGTCCATCTGCGCCCATACCAAGGATGATCAAATCAAAAACAGGCAACTCATCGGTTTTTGCTAGATTTGTATCCAAAAGCTGTCCATACCTTTCTGCTTCTAAGGCTGGTTCTGCCTCGCCCCGAACCCGATGAATATTCTCAGCTGGGATCGGTACCTGGGACAACAATAGTTCCTCTGTCATTCGAAAATTGCTGTCTGAATGATCTGGCGGAACGCAGCGTTCGTCTCCCCAGTACAGATGGAGGAATGACCAATCGATTTTATCAGCATAAGACTCCGCCAGGAGCTTGAACAGGATTTTGGGCGTACTCCCGCCTGATAAAGCCATGTGAAAGGGCTGATTGGCTGGCAGATAATCTACCAGCCAATCGGCAAATGCCTTGGCGACCGCTTGAGGGTCAGCATCAATGTGTTTGGTTTCACTCATAACTCACAATACTCGCCATCATCGGCGAGGTTCTTACAGGGATATCGCCAGGTGATGTTGTCGCCTTCGATCATATTGTCAGATACGTCAGGCCCCCAGGTTCCGGCGGGATAGCCAAAGACCGGAATCTCATCGCGATTTTCCCATGCTTTGATAATCGGATCCACGAATTCCCATGCTGCTACAACAGCATCACCTCTGGCATAAAGCGTGGCATCCCCCAGCATGGCGTCCAACAACAGTCTTTCATATGCGCTGGGGAGATAGGCATCATTCAGATCGGAATAGTGGAAATCCATGTTGACAGTTTTTACGTCAAATCCTGCCCCAGGGACTTTCATCCCCATTTTTAACAGAATGCCTTCATGCGGTTGGATCCGGATGATGAGCAAATTGTTGCTGGGCTTATGGCCATCTTCTGTATGAAAGAGTGGGTGAGGGGTCGGTTTAAAATGAATGACGATTTCCGTTACCCGCGTGGGAAGCCGTTTGCCCGTTCGGATGTAAAATGGCACACCGCCCCATCGCCAGTTATCAATGAAAAATTTCATCGCCACAAAAGTTGGCGTACGGGAGCCTTCAGCTACACCATTTTCTTCGCGGTAGCCCTTTACTTCCTCGCCTTTGACGCTGGAACGAACATATTGGCCTCTGATCACAGATTTTTCTACCTCATCCTCAGGAATGGGTCGAAATGCCTGAAATACTTTCAGGACTTCGTTCCGAATCGAATTGGCATCGATCAAGGTCGGTGGTTCCATGGCGGTGAGTCCAACCAATTGCAGCAAGTGATTCTGCAACATATCCCGAAGTGCACCGGAACCATCATAATAGCCTGCCCGGTCGCCAACCCCAATGCTTTCAGCGGCAGTGATCTCCACGTGATGGATGAAATTTCGATTCCAGATCGGTTCAAATATTCCATTGGAGAAGCGGGTTACGAGGAGGTTTTGAACCGTCTCTTTCCCGAGATAATGGTCAATCCGGTAGATTTGGTCTTCTTCAAATACCTGCAACAATTCGTCATTTAGCTTCAAGGCTGAATCGAGGTCATACCCAAAGGGCTTTTCTACGATCAGCCGCTTCCACCCACCGTTTTCTCCAGCTTTGTTTAAGCCTTGCCGGGCCAACTGAACAGGGATAACGGAATATTGACTGGGCGGTGTAGAGAGATAAAAGATGTAATTACCCTGGGTCGAGCAATCTCCGTCCAGTTGGGCCAGTCGTTCTTTTAACTTTTGATAATCTTCATCGCTACTTGAACCAATACATTGGTAGTAAAGCAGCTGTAGGAAGGTGTCAATTCTCTGTTGGTTGTCCGTGTCCTTTTTAGCAAACTCCCGAATACCTTTTTCCATTTTAGTACGGAATTCCTGATCGCTTAGATTGGATCTACTCACGCCCAGGATGGCAAAACAAGAGGGTAGCAAGTCTTGACAAAAAAGGTCATAAACCGCTGGGACCAGCTTGCGATAGGTCAGGTCGCCCGATGCACCGAAGATGGTGAGGACTAATGGGTCATTTGCTTTCATTCTTCACTTTTTTTGACTGCATGGCCACCAAACTGATTGCGGAGGGCGGCCAGCATTTTCATGGCAAAAGATTCTTCCTGCCGGGATTCGAAGCGTGTGAAAAGAGAAGAAGTGATCACATGTGCCGGTACATCAAAATCGATCGCAGTCTGAACCGTCCATCGGCCTTCCCCGCTGTCATTGACATAGCCTTTGATCTCATCCAGTTTGGGATCTTCTTTCAAGGCCAGACCAGCGAGTTCAAGCAGCCAGGAACGAATCACACTGCCGTGCATCCACATATGAGAAATGGCCTGCAGATCAAGTCCATAAGGAGACTTTTCCAGGATTTCGAAACCTTCTGCATAGGCTTGCATCATACCATATTCAATCCCATTGTGGACCATTTTGACCATATGGCCCGATCCACTTGCGCCACAATAGAGGTAGCCGTTTTCAGGAGCCAGGGTCTTCATGATTGGTTCAATGTAGGCTGCGGCTTCAGCCTCTCCGCCATACATCAGGGAATAGCCATTCTGGAGGCCCCAGACGCCACCGCTGACGCCGCAATCAATGTAGTGGATGCCGTCTGCTTTCAGTGATTCTGCCCTGCGGACAGAGTCGCGCCAAAAGGAGTTGCCGCCATCAATGATGATGTCTCCTACTGAGAGATGGGCGCGTAAATCCTCTATGTTCTGATCAACCGGCGCACCGGAGGGAACCATGAGCCAGACAACTTTACGTTCCGGCAACTTGTTGAGGAGGTCTGTGTGGCCACTGCTGCCTTCTGCACCACGACTAACCGCCTGCTCAATTTCAGGTTGGGTAAGGTTGTACGCAACCACTTCGTGGTCATTCTTCAGGAGGCGGTAGACCATATTGCCGCCCATTTTTCCTAAGCCGATAAAACCAATCTTCATGTCTTTATATTGGATTGTGGAATGCGTTCGAATTTAGGCCAGATTTTGACCGATGACAACAAGGAGTGATTCGGAATGGAAAATGGCTGACTCAAAAAGGAAAAAGAGTGTCCATATTGGACACTCCGTCATACAGGATTAAATGTAACCTACCTGTTTTTTACCTGTCTGATCTATGTAAAAAAATGTAGATCCGTATGTACTAGAGGAATTTGAAATTCACCGCCAGGCTGCTGTAAACCGCTACTTCCTGTGCATTGATCTCACCAGGTATCCACTTTGGCATTTGCTCAACCACTCTTTTTGCCTCTTCATCACATCCATAGCCAATGCCTTGGATGACCTCTACATCGGTGATGCTGCCATCGGCTTGTACCACAAAGCGGACAAAGACTTTGCCTTCAACCCGCTTTTGGGTGGCGGCTTCCGGGTAATGGATTTGATGCGAAAGAAAACGGTAGAGTGCTGAAGCACCACCTGGAAAACTTGGCATGACATCGGCCCGCTTAACCGGGCCGGAGATTAACTCTCCTGTGGTCGCGCTATCATTGATGGGCGCAAGTGGACGGGCAGCAGTTACCACCAATCGGTTTTCCTCTTGCTCTGTTGGCCCTTGCTGAGATGCGATATCTAGTTTGGATGGAGGCAAGATTACCTCCTGTGGACCAAATTGCATCCAGGCAAAGCCCGAACCCAGGACCGCCAGAAAAATACCGGCAGCCAGTATCAATAAGCGTTTTTTCTTACGCTTCTCGGCCTCTTCCTTTTCGACAATGGCTGCCAGTAGTCTGGTTGGATCCTGGTTCATGATATGATTCAGAGCTGAAATTTATTTCTGAATTCCTTGTAAAATTTATCACCAAACAGATCTTCGAACATGCGATGAGTCTGCTCAATCATTTCTTCCTGTGAACAATCTTCAGGCGTAAAACCAATGAAGCGGATGCTTTGATTTTTCTGAAGATTCCATTTGCGTTTTGAGACAACCAATACCGTGTCCTTGTTCAGGCCGGTATAGGTGACCGGTAACTCCTTGACTGCTTGGAAAATGTGGAGGATGAATTTGAGATCATTACTGCTCAAATCGTCAACCTTCTTTTTATCCAACATCCCGGCTTTTTTCATATGATTGCCGAGAGTCTGTCGTTCGATGAACTCACGGTAAAAGTATTTTCCTTCCTTCGCCTCACTGATCTGACTCATGTCTTCATAGTAAGAAATCTCTTTTTTATAGAGTTTTTGGAAGGCCGCTACTTTTTCACCATCTCCAAATTCCTCCCTGGCCAGGACGCGTACCACCTTAAGATCTGCCTCTCCTTTCAGATTGACTTTCTTGGATGGGAAAGATTCTCCAGCCAGATTGGCTTTGATATCAAAAATGTCCGAAAGACTCATCAGGTCGTTCAGGCCAGTATGGACCATCTTTACCTTTGGTTCAGCAGTGGTTTTGGGATTGCTGACAGTAGTCTGTACCGGGGCGGCTACTGGTTCGGCAACTTTCTCAGCTACTTTGGCAAGAACCGGTTCTTTCTTTTCTTCCTTTGGCTTTTCGCTTTTGCCATGACCATTGCCGTTCTGGTGGCCATTTTGCTTAACAGGAACCTGAATCTGCGGCTTAGCTGGTTCAACAGGTTTTTCCGCCACAACAGGTTCTTCCGTTGGTTTAACCGGCTCTTTAGGACTTACTTTTTCTACTTCCTTGGCCGTAACCTCTTTCTTCTGCACAGGTTTAGCTGGTTCCTTCTCCTCGACTTTTTCAGGAGTCTTGGCCTCAACGGGAGAAACTGCCTTGACGGGTGGATCTATTTCTTCAGAAGGGACTTCTTTTTCTGGAACTGGTGCTTTCTCTGCTTTAGGAGCCGGTGGTTTCTCTTCCTCTTTCTTCTCCTCGACTTTTTCTTCTACCACTGCTTTGGGAGCCGGTTTGCTCTCTTCTTTCACGACCGCAGCAACTTCATCTTTTGCTTTCCCCTCTGCTTCGGGCTCCCCCAATTGAATCAGCTCATTGTTGGTAATGGCTTCTTCAATGTTCCAGAGAATAACCGCTTCAGGAATTCCCAGGTCTTTGCCTTTGGCAAGATAGGTGGTTTGGTATTCTTCTTCCTTGTCTGCATCAACGCATGCGGCCTGAATTTCAGCGAGGAGTGTTTCCCGTGCGATTTTGGCCTGACGTTTTGCTTCGATGCGGGCGCGCTTCTCGGCTTCACGACGTTTGCGTTCCTCCTCCAGAATCATCTGGCCACGCATGTTCATGCCTTCGATCATTTTATGAAAGGCATCCCATTCTGATGACTGATCCTGTCTGATGAGATATTGACCAAGTTGAAGATCCTTGTCCAAATAGCCCACCAAATCCTGATGGTTCATATAGTTCCCCAGTAGCATGATGTGGTTCAGATTTTTCTGATTCACAAGATCTGCATTGATGAACTTTGGCAATTCCTGGCGGGTCATGCCAAGGTGTTGGAGATAGTCGTTAAACGGTAACTGAATCTCTGCTTCGAGATTGCCAAATTCACGGGTGAGGGAGTAACTGTATGTCTCGTCTCCGGCCTGGGCTTGAATCTGCTGCATAAACTGTGCATCAGAGTCTGTGCCTATGCCTAAGCCTAGCTTTTGGAAACGCGTTTTGATTTCGTCAAGAACGTATTTTTGTCCAGCCAAAGGTCCAACTGAAGGGACTTCAACGACCTCACCTCCTTTTTGATCGATGTAATAACATAGATTGAGGTAGTCATCAAGACAGTCGAGGACAAGGCAGTTTTTCTGCTCTTTCTGCAGTCCGTAGATGTAGGCGACTGCGTAGTTGTCCATCAAAAGCAGCTTATGCTGCTCATCCTGCTGGAAAATGGACCGAATTGCATCTTGCTCTCCGGCTGATAGACCAGGGGGCACCGCAACGGTGGTTGGAATGTGATCTCCTTGTTGGAGGTCGGGATGTTGTTGAATCAGTTTTTGATACTGATCCGAGATTTCGGGTAAACGTGTTTGTAGGGTTTCACGAATGCCCGCTTGTCCGAAAGGAATGAAAGGTTGATTTTGGAAAGGTATGAGCTGGGTACTTTCGGTTTTGACTCCTGCAAATAATTTTTGAGGAGTGAGTACAAGACAAAGCATATAAGAATCAATGAACAGAAGCTATAGACTATATAGCAATGAGAGTGCCAACGCTTTCAAAAGTAGACAAAAAGCCTCCGTTCCATCGATTATAGAGGGCGAATCGCAAAAAATGAATCATGTTTGGTCCTGAGCCCTTGGTCAATCAGGTAGGGCAAAAGCCAACCATTGGTCACCAGAAGCGGTTTCTACTTTTCCTCCCCCAGCTGCAATGACTACATACTGCTTGCCATTGATGCTGTAGGTAGCCGGGGTCGCGTATCCGCCAGCGGGCAACTGGTAGGACCAGACTTCCTCGCCATCTGTCTGCCGAAAGGCACGGATGCGTTCGTCTTTGGTAGCAGCAATAAAAATCAAACCACCAGCGGTTACGAGCGGACCGCCATAGTTTTCGGTTCCGGTAATTGGGATACCCTGGGCGCTTAGTTCCGGATATTCGCCTAATGGGACTTTCCAAAGGATTTGGCCTGTATTCAGGTCAATGGCGTTGAGGTTGCCCCAGGGGGGGGTAATGGCTGGATAACCATCCTGATCTTTGAACCGGATATAACCGGTGTTCACAAAGGGGTGCTTGAAAACGGGATTGTCATCCTTCTCAAGGGGATTAACGGCTTTTTCATCCGACTCCAACAAATAAGCTGTTAGGGCTTTGAGTTTGTCTGGCTTTAAGAAAGAAAAAGAAGGCATTTGCCCACGTCCTTTGCGAATGGTTTCCATCACTGTCGCTTCATCCAGGCGTGCCTTGAGATTGACCAGGCTGGGGACAGGGAAGACAGACGCACCTTTGAGATCTACGCCATGACAACTGACACATGCCTGCTGGAAAAGCTGTTTTCCCTGAGAAGCCAATCGTAGATCTGCCGGTGGTTCCACTTCAATCATTTGCAGGATCCAGGGCATTTCGCTGGCGTTGACATACATGATGCCATTGGGATCAACTGCGGCGCCTCCCCATTCGCCTCCACCATCAAAGCCTGGAAAAATGATGGTGCCTTCTTTGCTGGGCGGGATAAAAGGCTTCCCTTTCAGACTGCTTTGCCAAATTGCTTTGACATAGGCATGGGCTTCAGGGCTTCGGTTGGTGATATCCGTTTCTGCAAAGGAATTACGTGAAAAGGCAGGGGGTAAGGTAGGAATGGGCTGCGTCGGCCAGGCTGCTTCTCCTGCTAAGTCAGAAGCCGGAACCGGCACTTCCTCAACTGGAAAAAGTGGTTGGCCAGTGTCTCGGTCCAGAACGAAAATGAGACCGCTTTTGGTGATTTGTGCCACCGCATCGACCATTTTTCCATCCATCTTCAGGCGGACCAAATTGGGTGGTGCTGGTAAATCACGATCCCATAGATCGTGATGGACCGTTTGATAATGCCAGATCCGCTTACCCGTTTTGGCATCTAGTGCCAATACACAGTTGGCAAATAAATTTTCCCCATGACGGTCGCCTCCATAAAAATCGAAAGCAGCCGAACCGGTCGGGACATAGACGATACCTCGCTCCGCATCAAGGCTCATACCACTCCAAGCATTGGCGCCACCAACTTCTTTCCAGGCATTTTGGGGCCAGGTTTCATGACCAGCTTCTCCGGGTTTGGGAATGGTATGGAATGTCCATTGAATCACACCCGTTTTGATATCAAATGCCCGAATGTATCCTGGCGCGGCATCTGACTGTTCAGAAACGCGCGTCCCGAGAATGTAAAGATCCTCAAAAACGGCCCCCGGACTATTGGCGACAACGAATCGATTGGCAGCGTCTTCCCCCAGGCCTTTATGGAGGTCTACCGCTCCATTTTCGCCGAAATCCGGATCTGCTTGCCCATTAACCGGATTGATAGAAAAAAGCGAAGAGCCCGCTGCGTATAAAATTCGTTTCTGCTGACCCTTTGCCCACCATGCCATACCTCGGTTGACACCCATTCCAAAGAGGTTGTATCCGCCTCCAAAAGGGTCAAAAGTCCATTTTTCCTGTCCAGTTGCAGCATCAAGAGCAAACAGTTTCAGAGCGGGATTAGAGCCATACAAAACCCCGTCAATGATCAATGGATTACATTGTATCTGAGACCGGTTTTGGGGATCTGCATCCCCACTTTTATAGGACCAGGCGAGACTGAGGTTTGATACGTTCTTCAGATTTATCTGGTCCAGATGGGAATATTGGTTGCGATCGTCTCCCCCCTGATATCCGTCCCAATTGGTGGTTTGAATGTCTGCATCTTTCTGGCAGGAAAGCAGTACTCCAAGTAGCAGAAAAGAAATAATTGAGATCCTGGTCATCACTTTTTCAGTTTGTTCGTACCAATAGAGAGTATTTTTTCTATACATCCATCCGGTACCATGGAAAAAGATCAATATATACATGCCTATTCGGAAGCCGAAAAAGAAAGATTGCTAGAACAAGTAAGCCGCTGGCGGGATATCCAGCTTCACGATTTGCCGTATCAAGCTGGAGACGAAATTCTGGAAATTGGTTGCGGAGTAGGAGCATTGCTGGGCGAAATTGCCAGCGATTTCCCTTCCGTTCGACTTGCCGGAATTGATATTGATCCAGGAAGTATTGCGGCAGCCAAAATCTACTTGCAAAGTAAGTCAGATAGTGAAGCTGACCTACGCAGTGGACAAGCGCAATCCTTGCCTTGGGAAAAAGGGAGCTTCGATCACGTGATGATCAGTTGGGTGCTCGAACACAATCCTGATCCCTCACCAATTTTGGCAGAAGCCTATCGTGTATTGCGGCCGGGCGGCAGTATACGGGTAATCGAATCTGATTACCAGGGGATGTTTATCTGGCCGCCACATCCGGCTTTTGATGCGTTGCAGAGTGCTTATCAGGCATTCTTTGCGCTACACGGCAATGCAATGGTTGGCCGGCGTTTAGGAAGTCAACTTGCTAAGATTGGTTTTGAAAAGGTCAAAAGTGAGCTGGCCGGTGTGCATTGGTTTCAAGGCCAGGGAAAAGGGGATTTTGCAGACCAGATTGCCTACGTTGGGCGTTTTATGGAACCAAGTCTGGCCGATATGGCAAAGGAGCTGCCCATCGAAGAAGATATCTTGAGAAATGGCTTCGATCACTTTAGCCGCCTGCCAGAGATGGATGAGGCATCATTTTCAGCTACGATATACCGCGCGACAGCCTGGAAATCAGGGGTTATATGAAAAAATCAGGAATCAAATCCGCCCCTGGCTGAACGGCATATTGCTCGAAATCATCTACGCCTGCGGCAGCCAAAACTTCGTCATCAATGAAAAATTGCCCGCTTTGTTTGCGGCTATCTTGTCGAAGGATTTCGTAGGCTGCATCGGCCATGATTTCTGGTTTGCGTGAACCATTCATCATTTTTTCTCCCCCCAGCATATTTACAGCGGCAGTTGCAATGGCCGTTCTTGGCCAAAGTGAATTCACGGCGATACCATCTTGCTTGAATTCTTCAGACATCGCAAAAGTGCAGAAACTCATGCCATATTTGGCCATGGTATAAGCCATATGGGGCGCAAACCACCTTTTCTCAATGTTGAGGGGCGGCGACATATTGAGAATGTGGGGATTGGCTGATTTTTTTAGGTGAGGAATGGCAAATTTGGAAGTCATATAGGTACCACGAAAATTGACCTGATGCATGAGGTCAAACCGCTTCATAGGGGTTTGCAGGGTACCCGTTAGCATGATGGCCGAAGCATTGTTCACCAGAATATCAATTCCGCCAAAGGTATCCACCGCTTTCTGAATGGCTTCTTCGACCATGTTGTTGTCGCGGATATCCACTACCAATGGTAAGGCTTTGCCGCCAGCGGTTTCTATTTCTTCTGCAGCAGTAAAAATGGTTCCGGGCAATTTTGGATGCGGTTCTGCCGTTTTTGCAGCAATGACAATGTTGGCGCCTTCACGAGCCAGC
>JBCBZF010000278.1:0-7219 GCA_039815525.1 Bacteroidota bacterium
ACCGGCGTTGTCCTTGAAGATGGTCTTGGCGCAGCTCTCGCCGACGAGGATCCTGAGGGGCCGCTCGGAAGCGAGCACGCCGCACACCGTTGCCAGAGTCCAGTTCTTTGTCTTTTGGCCTCCGATGGCGAGCAGAGAGTCACCAGTTTCGATGCCCGCTGTCCGAACAGCAAAGCCGTAAATCAGTAGAATTACAGCCGGATAGCCCGATCCCACTGATCAACCTTGGGAAGGTGTGGCTGGAAAAGAAAAAGTACCATCAGGCCATTGACTTCTATAAACTGGCCCTGGACAAAAACCCAGGAGACCTGGTCGATGGTATTTTTGCGCGTTGGCAAGAAGCATTGGCGGCGCTGGATGCACAACAAATTAAGCTGGAGGCGACCCATGTGGTACCCATTACCAATCGGCTCTACAAGCAAATGGGCCAGCAGATGTATTTCTTTGGAAAGAAAGAAGCCGCGCTTGAAGCCTTACGTCATGTGGTTGCGCATGATCCTGAGGATGGCGAAAGCTGGGGATGGTTAGGAGAAATGTATCTGAGAAATGGTGACCTAGAACCCGCAGAAAAGGCCCTTCAGCAGGCGATTATATTGGATGAGAACAATGCCGGTCTACGTGCCTTATCTGGCAAGTTAAAAGCCCAACAGGGTGATCCGGAAGCTGCCATTTCTGTGTATATCAAGGCACTGAACATGGAAAGAATACCTGCGGAACGGAATAAAATTTTTCACGATTGGCTTCAGGTGATTCAGACCCTCGAGATGGATGAGGAAGAGTGTAAGCAATATCTTGAACTGGCTGATAAATACGATTCGGAACCAATCGTCTATCATCAATTGGCGCAGTCGCTTTTGTCCCACCAGAAGTATGGAGAGGCAAGTCGTCTGTATGAAAAACTACTAAGAGACGATCCCAACCATCAGCAATTTCGCTATGAATATGCCCAGGCCCAGTTCGGTCTGCAACATTTTGACATAGCAGCAGCTGGCTTTGAACAACTCATGATCGAGCGCCCAGATCATGATATTTTGCCAATCGCCCTCGCTGAGACCCAACTCAAATTGGGGAAGGTTCAGGAATCTCTGCTCCTACTACGAAAAGCCGCAGAGAAAACACCAGATGAGGCAGGACTACATGAAGTCTGGCTACAGGTCCTGCAATATGCCGGGCATAAAGAAAGGCGGGAAGCCCTGAACTTCTCTAAGCTGATCGCTGAATACCTGGAAGGCCGGGAGCATCATCCCCAGAGCGACTATTTTCGCAATCAGCTTGGGCTGCTATTGCTTGATACCCATCATCTGCAAGAGGCAGAGCAAGAGTTTCGCCTACTCACAGAGCAAAGTCCGGACTATCATTCCGGGTACAATAACCTCGCATTGGTCTTGATTGAACAAGGGAATGAGGAGGAAGCTGAAGCCCTTTTTCAATCATCTATCATTCGGTTCCCAGACGAAATATCTTTAAAGAGCAATCTCGGTCGCCTGCTTTCCAAGCAGGAACGTATTCCGGAAGCACTGGCATGGTTCAAAGAAGCATTAGACAGTCCTGACCCGGGCCAGGACCTGTTTGGAAGCTGGATCATTGCCTTTGAAAAGCTGGATGAGCCATTGCCAGAATTAGCTGACTTAGAGGCTGCATTGGACAAGCACCTCCCAACTTCAGAGGCGTATATGCGGGTGGGGAATCATCTCAATGACAATGGACAGTTTGATGATGCCATCCGCTTGTATCAAAAGGCAATGGATGCGAACCCTGACTCTGAAGTAGGTTTCTATAATCTTGGGCTGGCCTGGTCAGGGAAAAAAGAGCCGCAAAAAGCCATTCGCTTTTTTGAACAAGCCCTCAAGCGCAATCCCAATGATGCCGTAACCCACAAAGCACTGGGCGACGAACTGACGGATCTGCGTAAATATGATGAGGCGATTGGGTCTTATAAGGCTGCAATAAAGCTTGATCCAGTTTACGAAAGCGCCTACACCAATTGGCGTGATGCCATCGTCAAATTGTCTCGCCCAGATGTTGCCATCCCCGATTTTGAAAAAAATATCCGCGAACATCGCAATGATGCCGCTGGCATGACAGAATTGGGGCGCTTGTATCACAATCTCCTGCGCTTCGATCAAGCCCTGAAATATTTCGAAGCAGCCGAAGAATTAGATGCTTCTCATGCTGATATATTTTACTACCAAGGGCTAAGCTTTCTGGCCCTGAATCAGAAGGCAGAGGCAATGGAAGCTTTTCTGACCTATGAGAAGAAAGCAGGAGAGAAGCATTTCCCTCTGGGGTACCATGCGATTGCATTGGAATATAGGTTGGAGGATCGTCTGGAAGATGCCTTAGCGTATATTCGTAAAAGTTTGCAGAAAGCGCCAAATAATGCCTGGGCGAAGAGTTTTGAGCTGAATCTAAGCTTTTTGATTGACCGGAATGCAGCAGAGGCTGAAGCGGGCTTTCAGGCTTTGGTTCGGGAGCATGCGCAGGAATTAGAGCCCTGGGATATGTGGCGGGACGTCATTCTTCGATCAGAGCACCCAGAACGATTTGCTGGTCGGATTGATGCCCTGGCCAATGAACTAAACACAACTGCCGGACACTTCTCCGCCGGACTCGTTTTGCATGAAATCCGGGAATATGAAAAGGCTGAAGTACATTTCAAACAAGGATTGGCAGACAAGATATCTTTTCTGCAATGGGATCTGCATTTTTCCATGGGCAATCTCCTCCTGGCAAACTTACGCTATGAAGAAGCGCTTGAGCATTTTCAAGCTTGTCAGAAATTGGAGACAGATAATCCCCTCCGGGCCTATGCCTACCACAATGTTTCTTTCGTCCATATGCGAAGGGGGAATTTCAGCCGGGCCAATCAATCCTGGGACGACACACTCCAACGATACGAAGAAAGCCAGGAGAATGCCTTCCTGGCACGAAACAATGAACACTTTCTCTACTATGGACAAGTGCTCAGACAAAGGCGGCGATACCAGGAATCTGAAGCCGCACATTTGAAAGCCCTCAGCATGGGTTTTCCCAATCATGCGATTTGCATCAGTCTGGTGAGATTGTATCGGGATTGGCGGAAAAATCTAGACGGGAAGGCCGAGAAGATTGCCGTGGAACGCAACCGGATGCATAATCAGAAATGGCGATACTTTCGGATGGGAGAGTCCCTGCTGAAAAAGGCCCGCGAAAAGGAAGAAACCGAAACCCTGCTGACGGATTCAGGTGAACTGTATCTGGCGGCTGAGGAATATGAAAAGGCAACTGACTTTTTCAAGCAAAGCCTGCAAAAGAATCCAGAAAGCGTTCCGGCTTTGTTTGGTTTGGGAGCGGCTTTGGTCAAGATGGACGAAGCCGGACAAGCAGTGCGACATTTGAAAAAAGCGGTCAGTATGGATCCGGATAATTTGGATGTACAAGCTGCCCTGGGAGAAGCTTATATCAAAGCTGGCGAATTGAACAAGGCGGGGACCGTTTATCGGCGGATTCTGGACATTGCGCCAGATCACATGGATACCCTGGTCGGATTGGCGGAAACCTTCATCGCCCTGGGCGATGCCGCCAATGATCGCAGCAATGCGACGGAGGCCTTTGAATTTTTCAGTGAAGCACACAAACATCTGACCACTGCCTTACAGGCCAACCAAAATCCAGATAAACGGTCAAAACAGTTCAATGAGGATGAACGAGCTTCCCTGCTGCACTCACTCGGCTACACCAAAGTCCGGATCTATGATACCCAAAGCACTAAAAAAGGCTCCTGGTTGAATGAAGCGATCAAAAGCTTCGAACAAATTGGTACCCATTCTGACAATTACTTTAAGGCCCAGAGAGCCATTGCCAAAATCAAGGAAAATCAAAATCTACCGGGACAATGGAGCCGCAACTTTGGGCCCCGTTTATTCGTCCCCCTGGCGATTTTGTTTTTCCTGGCCGTCCAGTTTACCTATTTCGTGGGCAAGCCCAAAGTGTCCCGGAACACTTCTCGATTAACCCGCATGCTCTGGCAGAGCAGCTACCAGAGGGTGCATTGACGCCGGCTCTGGACAGCAGTCTGACGAAGGTTTTTGCACAAAAATTTGCCCTGAGACCCCAGGCAGAATTGGCGCTGAAACAATTGGTACCTGAGGCCAATCCCGCTGTAGTGATTGAAGAAAAAGGTGGTTGGGGCTTTTATAAAGACAAAGATCTGAGTGCAATGGGATATGGCGGTTTATCATTTGGCGCCATGATTTTTATCATCGCAGGCTTTTTCCTTCAGGAAATCACCAAACTAAAGCTGGGTGCGATCGAATTGGAAAAGAGCTCCTTCGATTACATTTCCAACTCCGGTTCGGTGGAAATACAGCGTTGAGGTCAAAAGAGCAATGGAACCACTAACTGACCCAATACGATCAACAGGCCGGCTGAAATCAGGTTGAGAAAGATGCCGACCCGTACCATTTGGTACACCCGGATGTGTCCACTGGCGAAGACAATGGCGTTGGGCGGTGTGGCCATTGGCAGCATAAACGCACAGCTGGATGCCAGGGTAACAGGGATCACCAGATGCAGGATGGGGACATCCAGTCCGATGGCAATGCCCGCGACCAGCGGGATCAAAATGGTGACCAGTGCGACATTGCCAATCAATTCTGTCATGAATAGCATGAGGAAAATCAAGACCGAAGCGATAAGCAAAATGGGCCAATTGGTTTGATTTGAAATCCAATCCCCAACCAAATCAATCAAGCCAGCTTGTGAAAGACCGGCCGCCAGGGCCAACCCACCACCAAACAGAATCAGAATGCCCCAGGGTAACTTTTGGGTGTCGTCCCATGTGAGTGGGAATTGTTTATCTGCCCAATTGGTCGGGACCACAAACATCGCCAGAGCGGCGAGCAAGGAGATGCTGGTATCTGTCATACCAAGTCCAGGGAAGAGACGGTTGATTTGGCCACGAAGCATCCAGCTAAGGGCGGTGACCGCAAAAATGACCAGTACCGTTTTCTCTTCTTTGCGCATCGGTCCCAGTTTCTGCAATTCGGTAGAGATGATATCGGAAGAAGTGGGTAGTTGCCCCAGATGATTGGGATAGACGACTTTGACAATGATTAGATAACAAATCAACAAGAGAGCTGCGGCAAAGGGTACCCCAAATACCATCCACTGAAAAAAGCCAATATCGATCTGGTAGGTATTCTCGACAAAAGCATACATGACCGAATTCGGCGGTGTCCCGATCAGGGTCGCCATGCCACCAATGTTGGCCGCAAAGGCAATCCCCAACATGATTCCCAGGGAAAAGCGGTGTTCTCCCAGCGTAGACCCGGATTGCCCGTTTTGGAGCAAGCCAATCACCGAAACGGCAATTGGCAGCATCACCACGGTACTGGCGGTATTGGAAATCCACATACTCATCAAGGCGGTTGCAATCATGAAGCCTCTGATGATGCCATTGGCACGACTTCCGGTCAGCTTGAGAATTGATAAGGCCAGTCTGCGATGCAATTGTACTTTTTCCAACGCCAATGCAATCACAAAGCCACCGAAAAAGAGATACACAATTGGTGAAGCATAATGACTTGCCACCGCTTTTACCTCCATCAAACCAAGCAGGGGAAATAGTGTGAGAGGAAGTAAGGCTGTAACGGCAATGGAAATGGCCTCTGAAATCCACCATATAATCATCCAGCCAGCAAGGGCGATGACAGGATCAGCCTGTTCACTGATGAGTATTGGCGGGAAAAAATAGATCAGGCAAAAAAGGATGGGCCCGGCTAATAAACCAGCTTTTTGAAACTGTATCTGCTGCATAATCGGAGAGGCAAAAGGAGAGCCTTCCTTCAAAGTGAAAGAAGGCTCAGATGGAATGTAAGCTCAGCTAATACTGGAGATGCCTAGAAAGAAAAATTCAATTTTGCATAATAGCTCGCACCAGCCAGGCCAAATTGGGAGACCCGACGACTGTATGGGAACATGCCCCCACCGTAGTTTCCACTATGGGTATGACGGTCTGGATATACATTAAAGATGTTCGCACCACCAATTCCAATTTTAACGAATGCATTGATCCGATAGGAAGCATCCACATCCGTCAGGATTTTTGGGGAAAAGGTCTGGTCCAGTGTTTCCAGTTCACCATTGTTCCAGGCATTGGCCCGCAGCTCGGCACTCGGATTGACATAGTCAATCTCACCGAAGCGCGTCGCATTGACGGTCAACTTCAGACCATGCAATTTATAGGCTGCGCCAAGAATGATCTTGCTGCGCGGTTGCGCCACTTCAATCCGGGAAACCTCTTCGCGATTGAATAATACAGTTTCAAAGCCTTCAAGGAAGGTGCCGGTTTTAATGACAGGATTGCCTTCTGAATCTCTGGGAATACGGGTTTGGGTAAAGTTTCCGGCCCCGGTAAAGGTCAGGCTACCATGATTCATCGGGATCAGATAACTCAGCACAAAGTCAATGCCCCGGGTTTCTGTGTCAATCGCATTGGTCATGAATTGAACCTGGGACAAACCGCTGGCGGTCAAAATGTCATCAAAGCGCTCGTCCTGGCTGCCATTGAAGCGTCCGGTGATGCCGATTCGGTCTTTGATGTTGATCATATAGCCATCAATGGTGATGGACAGCTTTTCGTCCAACAAACGTCCGGTCAATCCCAGGCTGATGTTGGTGGAGGTTTCGGGCTTAAGATTTGGAATGCCAAACTGACGGGTAACAAAACTGTCGTCATTGAGGTGAGCGATGTTGACCCCATCAATTTCACCACCGGGCAAGGTGATGAACTGAAGCGTAAAGCTGCTGAAGAATTTTTGAGGCAAAGAAGGCGCACGAAAACCAGTGCTGTAGGCACCCCGCAAGGTCAAAAACTTGGTCAGACGGTAGCGAGAGGCCACTTTCCAACTGAAATTGTCACCAAAGTCAGAGTATTCCTCAAAACGTCCGGCAAAGGTCAGCAACCAGGCTTTGGTCAGCTCTGCCTCGAAGTCTGCATAAATGCCGGAATTGAATCGGAATTTGTCAATTTCATTGCCAGGCTGATACCCAGGGAAAACCTGACTGCCTGCTTCGCGTTCACCACCGTCAAAATTTTGCCAGGAAGCTTCCTGTCCGGCGATCTGCTGGAAGTTTTCCAACCGAAATTCTGCCCCGAAAGCCACATTGATCGGAATGCCAATGTCGTAGGGACGCGACACATCCAGGTCAATCACATTCTGAGAATAACGCAATCCAC
>JBCBZF010000375.1:0-6260 GCA_039815525.1 Bacteroidota bacterium
ACTGATGTACAAACACACTCACGCACACTGTCTCAGTGCGTGAGTCACGCACACAGAAATTAGAACATTTAATGAAATAATTCCACTTAAATCGTAATATTGATAATGTAGTGTTCATAGAAAAATACACCGCTGATGGCCATGGCGGCTTGTTCGCGGCCCATCACATCTCCATTCCAACCCGCCCCCTGATCCGAGGGAATGGTGGCAATACCTTCTTTGTACAAATCAATGTAAAACTCCAATGCTTCAATGAAAGCCGGCTCAGTCAGCTTAAGATTTCCCTCTGCATCATGAAACTCGCCGCCATTTTGGAAGACAAAAGGCATCAGCATTTCGGTTGCCGGTTCGATCACCAGCCCATATTGATCGGTTTTTCCGTTTCCATCGGTGTCTTTGGTCAGACGGCGGGATATGTCGACCAACTCTGCCCAGTCAGTGGGTGGTGCTGTAATTCCTGCTTCGGCAAACATGCGTTTGTTGTAGAAAAGCACATAGACATTGAAATCCTTAGCGATGCCAAAACATTTCCCATCCTTGACAAATGCATCCCGGAAAACCGGATAGAAATCTTCATTGTCAAATGTCGGCTCCTGCGCGATGTAGTCGTCCAGTTCGCGGAGCACACCAAAGGACAGATAAGAGGGGGAGGTATAGCCTTTCAGCCAGAACAGATCGGGCGCAGTATTGGTCCCGAGCATGAGCTGGATCTTCTCCGGATAGTTGCCGGGAATGGGTTCATACTTAAAGCCGACCTGAGGATGTTTTTCTTCAAAACCTTTCAGAATCGACCGGATCACTTTTTCTTCTGTCGGGCTGGATTGCCAGCTCGTAAATCGCATCTGCTCAGGGGCCTGTTGGCAGCCGAATAGGAGTAGCAGGGCGAACAGAAGGAGGGGCGGTGGTAGAGTCCTTCTTCGCTTCATATGGATAAAGGTATCCAATTTGCAGAATGCGAGGCTGAACGATTTTTGCAAAAGCTAATGTGATTTTTGCCTAAATCATCTTGACTTTCTACCTTTTCTACCAAAATTTAATCAGTGGACGCCAATTACCAAAAACTGCCTTTCGACATCAAGCAGAATCTGCACATGGATTTCTGGGTGAAGGCAGATTATTTTGGCTTTCATTGGCACTATCATCCGGAAGTAGAAATCTGTTATGTGCAACAAGGCTATGGACAGCGGATCGTAGGGGAAAGTGTGGAGCGCTTCACCGCAGGTGATTTGGTCTTGCTGGGCAGTAACTTACCACATTGCTGGATCTCGGATGACAGTTTTAATGCCCTGCCAGATCAAATGGAAGTCTTTGTCATCCATCTCAACCTGGACAAAATGCGCTCCTTTTTGCAGTTGCGGGAATTTGCCGGGCTGGATGACTTTTTGCAAAAAAGTGTGGCGGGTTTTGCCTTTGACACAGAGCAATCGCCATCTCTGATCGAACATCTTCTGCAATTCGCAAAGGGCGAAGGATTGAGCAAAAGCCTGGATTTGCTGGGCCTGCTGGACAATATGATGCGCAGTCAACACCGGCGACAGCTATGCACCGCCAATTACCTACCCGACACCAGTCGGCAAGTCGAGGCGCGCATTCAAAAAGTGTGTCTGCACATCCATCAGCACTTTCGCCGCAAAATATCCCTGGCCGAACTGGCTGATTTGGCACACATGAATGCTTCTGCCTTTTGTCGCTTTTTCAAAAAAATCATTGGCAAAACCCCCATCGAATACATCAATGAACTGCGCATCAATACCGCCTCTCATGAACTCCTGATCTCCGATCAGCCCATCAATCAAATTGCCCTGCAACAGGGCTTTGCCAGCTTGTCGCAGTTCAACAAATTGTTTCGCCAATACAATCAGCAAACGCCCTCCCAATACCGCAAGGGGCTGCGTAGGGCGAGATTGACAAGTTGAGAAAGAATGCAGGTCTTTCGGCTTGGTATAAAACTGCCTCTGTCCCACTGAAATGGCATTTCCGTAAGGGCGTTTTGCAAAACACCCCTGCGAGGATATTTTACTTTGCCGAAGCCCTAAGCCCTGAATTCGGAAATCACTTCGATCTTGCCGATGATGTGTTGGTTAAAAACAGCTAGCTCCTCCGCGGGAACCCACAATTCATTGTGAATCTTCCCGCCGACATTTTTGACTGCAAACTTTTGCAGATAGCTTGTTTCCACCTCAAATCGGGTAACAAAACCAACTCCATAAGCCGGCACATTCCAATCCCGGGTAATTTGTGTGGCGTAAGCCTCATTCATCACCGGATAGAAGAATGGTTGCTCTGGCAAACGCGGTGGAAAGGCACGGAAATCGAGTGCCTTGATCAAGGCAAGTTCCTGGTCGTTAATGGGCCGATAAAGCCTGGTGGTTTTCGGTGGTTGCATGAATAGCTTGAACGGATCAGGGAGAAAAAGTTTCAAAAAACCGGATCATTTCCGCACTGCTGCCAGTTTGTGCTGCATCAGGCCACCAATTGAGCGGGCGCGGGTTTTGGCCAGGTCCGCGATTTTTCCGGCAAACAATTGATCAATGGTCTCACAGAAAAGAGCGATCCAGCGGGTAAAGTGCTCTGGCATCAAACGCTCTTTGCGGTCTAGCTGAATGTGTTTCAACATGGGATTGCCGTCAAATACGATGTTGCCTAGCAAAACCATTTCCCAAAAATCATAGATGCGCGGCATATGGGTTTCCCAATTCAGATCTGCCACTTCCATGAAAATGTAGCCGATCACCGGATCTACTTTGGCCTGCCCGTAAAACTGATCCACAAATCGCTGGATATCAGCCCGGTTTTCGATGTCCTTTTGCATGAGGACAACTTACAAAAAATGCTTCGGCTCCCCTTAGGTTGGCCGAAGCATGCCAGGATGTATTTCTTATGCGAATCAAGGATTGAAAAAACGGTCTTCTTTGCTTCTCTGCGTCTTTGCGTTCGTCCCAGACTTGATGTGGATTCCTCCTTTTCGGGCGACAAATGACCAGGACCGAACGCAAAGACACCCCAAATCAAGTCCGGGGCAAGCTTCGCCGCAAAGGTTTTTCGATTCAACCCTTGATTGGCATTTCTTCTCCTTATTGAACCGGACTGACCTGATAACCGGCTTCTTTCAGCAAGGTCAACACACCCGCCTCACCGCCCAGATGTGCCGCTCCTACGCCAAAAAAAGTAGCCTTATCCTTTGCCATTTCACCAATTTTGGGAATCCAGTTGCGGTTACGCTGATCAAGCATGAGTTCCCGCTCGCCTTCCCCTTCCATGTATTGATCCGTCAGCTCAAACAGGGCCGTAACATCTTCCGCCTGATACAATTTGATCATATCGGCAAACATTTCACGGTATTGGCCTTCATTGCGCAACATATCCGTCAAATCATTGGCTTGTTCCTGATATGGAATTTGATCAAAAATGCTCATTTGCTCTGTCACACTTTCGAGGCCCAGGATTACTTTTTCGTCAACGGTGGCCATTTCGGTAAAGCTCCGCTCAAAGCTCGCCGTTTTGCCCTCAATAAAACGTCCCAGCAACATGGAGGTGATGACAAAAGGCTTCGCCTGATTGAATGCCATTGCACCAGCCCCGACAGTCGAAGACATGACAGAATCCAGAAGCGCGAAATCCCGTTCTGAAACAAGTGATTTCAGTGTGGTTTCATCTTTCATCTTAAGGTTTTTCATCATTTCCGTCTGCATGCCCGGATCATCCATGTCCAATTCCATCACCAATTGTTCAGTGGCCGAAAATGCATTCTTCACCTTATCTTTCATGTCAAATTCAGACTCAGGCAGAATGTGAAAAGTGCCGTAAAGATAGGATGGCTGGATACCATTCCCCTCGATTTTCCAAAGCAGACTTTTAGGCAGATCCTGTGCGGAAAGATGTTGCAGAGAAGCCGTCAACAGCAGACAAAACATCAACATCCATGATTTTTTCAGATTCATCTTGCGATACATTAGGTGGTTAACATCAGAAGTAGTACCAAAGAGGTCAGATTCTCTTGGGTAGGATTGCGCCATCCTTGTATCAAGTCAGTCGAAGATTGGAACAAAATATTACAACATGGCAGATCAATTCTACCACTGCCGGACTGTAGCAGACCAGTTGCGTGATTGTTAAGGCAAAATGATTTTTTGGGTCAAGGATTCTCCCTGCCAATCAAGGTAAAGGAAATAAATGCCAGCGGGAATGGAATCTGCCTCGATATCGTGCTGGGAGGCAGAGGTCTTAATCCTAAATCGCTGCTGTAACAGCTCTTGTCCCGTATGGTTGACAAGACGAAGATGTGCCTCAACCGGTGTTGGAGCTTTGTAGCGGCATTGGATCTGGTGGTTCTCAGACCGATAGCTCGCCAGAAAGGTCATTTCTGAGGCTAAAGGGCTTGCTTGCCAGGTGACAACCCTGGAGTAACTTTTCCTACCCTTTTTGTGGTCCTGGCGGATCTGGTATGCCAGCGTGCTGTCGGTTATTTGATCCTGATCAATGTATTGATACAGCTTTTGCTGTTCATTCACAGGCAGTACTGCGACGGTCTCATATTGCATGCCATCAGCGGATCGCATGATGATGAATCGATCCCCACTTTGGTTATAGGTCGGCATCCACTCCAAGATTCTTTCCTGATCAAAATTCTCAACTTTCAGATGCCCCCATTTTACTTCCCTTGGTTCGGCCCGACTATGAGGTGGGGGGAGTTCCACCACAATATCTGCATGCGATTGATAAGAAACATACTGCGCAGGATTCCCCTGCACAGACAAAAGGTACCCACTACCAGGCACCCGATAATGAACGATCAAATGAGCTGATTTTACAATCGGTAGTTCATCAATCCTGTCAATGGTATGGAGCGTCATTTTCCGGGGTAAACGCTGCCCGGAGAAGAGGCGGATCAAGTTACCCGTACGGGTCATGCCTTTGTTGTCCGGAATCATCTCCCAGAAGATTTCAGCACCATTTTCAGACGACAGCAAGAGTTGATGCGGGTTGTCCGTTTTATTTTCGGTCCGTAAATATACTGCGTGGATTTCTGCCTGTTCTGGCATACTTGCATCGGGGAAACCGATGGTCATGGATTTGCCTTCCTGTGAAAATTCCCCGGCAAAAATGGCGGACTTCCCGTGCTGAATACTGAGTGAGAACTTCCCTTTTGCATCAGTGCTGGTTTCACCAATCAGACTTTCGCCCGGATCCAGTTGTTGGTTGTGGTTTTCATCTGCATAAATGTACAACCGGGTATTCTTGTACGGATGCTGTCGTTTGGCGTCCGTCCATTGGATGCGGCCCGAGAGTGTATGGGTATCACCAGCAAAGAGAAATAGGAGTCCCATTAGCATGACCCCTGCGGACATGCTCATCTTCAGTAATCCCTTTAGCCTCAGTTGATGACTGAGGGAAGGTTTGAGCTGATGATACAAAGCGGGGAGTGTTCTCTGAGGCCTGGGTGAAATTTCCGACATCTTCTCAGTAAATGTACGGAGTTCAGATCACGCTTCCAGCCGTATTTCAGGCGGATTATTACATAAAAAGAAGGTCGAATCCGATTGGATCCGACCTTCAATTCTTTCGTTGAGAAGCGCTTAGTTTCCGCCTGATACGGCTTCTTTCACTTTCTCAGCAGTTTTTTCAGCTGCGCCTTCCATTGCTTCACCAGCAGCTTCGGCGGCATCTCCAGCTTCGTTGGCCAGAGAATCAACAGTTTCTCCTACCGCTTCAGCAGCGTTGTCAACTGCTTCTCCTGCGGCTTCACCAGCAGCTTCTGCTGCATTGGCAGTGGCTTCTGCTGCTTCTTCAACAGCGTCAGCGGTTTGGTCAGCTGCGGACTGCGCCTGATCACAACCAACCGCCATCATGGCGACGATTCCGAACATAGCAACCCAGCGTAATGCTTTCATTTTCATTTGATTACCGGTTTTAATGTATGCGAAAAAAATATACTATTTTAAAAAATGCAAATATTCAGACTGCAAAAATAAGGCCATTTCGTTGATTTACGCCCAAGTTTTTCTGTCAACAGGATTTGTGACGGAATTTATTCGTAAAGGTAACAGAATGAGCGCTTTACTTTTTTCTTCGGATGGAATAGTACATCAAGTCGATCAATGAACTTCTTGCGGGGGTGTCGGGAAATTCACGCAGAATGGCTTCCGCGTCTTTGATATATTGATCCATGACGTTGCGGGAATATTCAATTCCGCCATTGGCATAGACATAGTCGATCAAATACCGCACTTTGGTGGGGTTGCCTGCGCTTCGGCCTGCCC
>JBCBZF010000681.1:0-4083 GCA_039815525.1 Bacteroidota bacterium
GGATGAGAAAGTTTCAAGAATAGGGAACTAGAAAACTTTCTGATTTCATTTTGAAAAAAATCATTGCCAGAGAATTTCTTTGGTTATTGGTTGTGTTGATGCTGGCTGTACCAATCAGCCGTGCAGCAATGGCACTGATTACCCATTTTAGTAATGATTTGGCGCTTGACTCGCTGGTAAAGGTTTCAGCTACCAGTGCGATTACGTACATCTTTTCACTACTTGGCATTTATTTGTCAAGAGGGGTGGTCATTGCCTTGAAGGTTTTGAGCAGCCATGAAAAGGAAAAAGAGGAAAGTTGACAAGATGATTGACAAGGCTGTAGGCTTTCTCCATCGGGAATTGAATCAATACCTTAAACGTCAATTTCAGGATGAAGCTGATTTTGTGGTATTGAGCCCTTTTGTGGACCAGGATGGCAGCATCCCCATCGTAGCAGAAGGTGTTCTGCTGCTCAATATCATCAACATTGAGCGAGAAGGCGTATTACATCATGTCAACCCAGTCTACCGAAAGCAATCGGGAAACTACCTGCGACAAAGTCCTCCTCTGAATCTGAATGTGTATCTGATGTTGGCCTCTGCCTTTCCTGCAGAAAATTATGTCGGTGGTTTGACCATTCTATCTGAAGCCATTCAGTTTTTTCAGAACCAGTACGTTTTCACCCCTGCTCAACATCCTTCCTTACCGGAAGAGTTTGACAAACTCAGTCTTGAGATTGTCAACATGAGCTTACAGGAGATGAGTCATTTGTGGGGCGCGCTGGGTGCGAAATACGCGCCTTCCATCATTTACAAAATGCGTATGCTCACCATTGACACTGCGCAAATCAAAGAAGTACGAAAAGAAATTCGCGGCACCGATACGCAACTAACCAACTGATAATCAATGCTTCAAGCCTTCAAAGATCTTTTTTCCATTCAGGTTCAACATCAGTTCTCTGATGGTTTCCGGGCGGTCGATGTATTCCCAACGCCAGAGACGGTCCAATCGCTCAAAAACCATCAATTGGTTTGGAAGCAGCTTGATGCTGGCCTGCGTGTTGTGGCCAGGGTCAATGCTAACGGACAAGCGACCGCGCTAAGCGGTTTGACCACTCCACTCAAGTTGGCATTCAATTTTCGGATTACTTCGCAGGACTTCTGGGTGTATACAGACCGTTTTTTAGCCTCAATGGATCAGGCTCTCATAGCAGGAAATGTGGGAACCAAACATACCCTACCCACTGATGCAGGAAAATCACATTTATTCTCTGACTCAGTTAGCAGGGAGGACATTCAGCCACCACTTTCTCAAGGAGACAATGGTCGGATAGAAATTTGCATCAATGATCCGGAAGTGCCAGATAACATGCGTCTGACGGATGGAGAAGGCAATATTCAGACAAAAACCTATTCTCTCTTTTTCGCTGCCAGAAAGACCTATTGGCAATATCATTTGTTCCTGAATGGCAAAAATGTCGCCGAAGAGATCCATCGTTTCTCTATCCAGGCACGCAGTTCAGATGGCCATGCTCATGAGCCCATTGGCTTTACCCCTCCTGCTACCGGATCAACCAATGGCCAGGAAAGCATTGAGTGTCGTTCCCAAAGCCACATTCAGCTTAGCGAACGATATTCATTCAACATACATCTACAGGATAAAGAGGGACTATATAATCTCCAACTTCCGACTCCCGGTACCGAAATGGTCCGGCCTGATAATGACAATCCCGATATCTGTTATTCCGATATGTACATCTATTTGTAACATTTGATTCATGGCACAAGAAAAAACCCCGGGCGTATATATACGTGAAGTAAACGCCTTCCCCAACTCCGTGGTGGAAGTGGCTACGGCCATTCCAGCATTCATTGGGCATACAGAAAAAGCGACTTTTGGCAATCGTAACCTTCTCAATGAGCCAGTTCGATTGACTTCTTTCGCTGAGTTCACCAGTATGTATGGTGGACCACCTTTGGTTCAATATGACTTTGTAACTGATCCAACTCCATTCGACCTGAATGTAGATGGCACCACTGAGTACAATTTGTACTACGGTATGCGAATGTTTTTCGCCAATGGCGGTGGACCATGTTATATCGTTTCGGTTGGGAGCTATTCTGATAAAATTGACAAGGATACCATCATCGCCGCACTCGAACCTCTCAAGAAAGAGCAGGAGCCGACCATGATTGTGGTGCCTGATGCGACGCTCCTCGGAAAAGGAGAGGCCGAACTCGATGCGGGGGCACAGCCTTCGGCAGACATTTATAATGCTGTTCTGGGTCATTGCGCGGCAATGCAAAGCCGGATCGGTATTTTTGACATTTTCAATGGAGACCAAGCCAGAAATCCAGCCGGAGACCCTGTCAATGTCTTCAGAGAAAAAGTTACCAGCGATTTTCTGAATTATGGGACGGTCTATTATCCATGGATCAACACCAGCATTTTGTCTGAATCAGATGTGAGCTTTGTCAATATCAAGGATCCTTCTGTATTGGCAACTGCGCTTGACGCTGAAATCGACACCCTCTTCCCTGCCCTGCCGGACGGCAGTGATAATCCCAGAGCCGCAAGTTTCAAAAGCGATTATTCAGGCAAGATGAAAGAGATTGCGGATGCATATCTCAAGGCAGTTACAGATGGGGACAATGCCGGCATCATGGCAGCGAAAACCCAAATTAAGACTGTTCATCAGGCAGCCTATGAGGTGAGCCCCATGTACAAAGCGGTTGTCAAGTTATTGCTAAAAAAGATCAATTTGATGCCACCCGCGGCAGCTATGGCAGGCGTATATACCCGAATTGACAATACGCAGGGTGTTTTTAAGGCACCAGCCAATACAGGGATCAACAATGTCGTATCTCCAGCTGTCTCCATCAACCATGAAGAGCAGGAAGACCTCAACGTCCCGTTGAATGGAAAAGCAGTCAATGCCATTCGATTCTTCCCCGGCCGAGGGGTTTTGATATGGGGTGCGCGTACACTGGATGGTAACAGTCAGGACTGGCGTTACATCTCCGTCCGCCGAACCATGATTATGCTGGAGCAATCGATCAAAATTGCGTCTGAGGCATTCGTTTTCGAAGCCAATAATGCCAAAACCTGGGGCACCATGAAAGCCATGATCGAAAACTTTCTAACCAATAAGTGGAAGGAAGGCGCATTGGTTGGGGCGACTTCACCGGAAGCCTTTGAAGTATTTGTAGGCCTCGGTTCTACGATGACAGCCAACGACATTCTGGATGGGTACATGCGCATCACTGTCAAAGTAGCGGTTGTGCGGCCGGCAGAATTCATCGTGATCACTTTCCAGCAGAAGATGCAAACGTCTTAACCTAACTGTATCATTTAACAAAAAGCATAAAACATATTCATTATGGCTGGCGAAAAACAGGATAATGTATGGCCATTACCGAAGTTTCACTTTACGGTAGACATTGGCGACCAAACCGACCTTCCCTTCCAGGAAGTATCCGGACTGGACACAGAAACCCAACCGATCGAATATCGGGCTGGTAACAATAAGGTATTCTCCACCATCAAAATGCCTGGCATTGCCAAATTTGGAAATGTCACCTTGAAGAAAGGTATTTTCGTGAAGGATAATAAGTTTTGGGATTGGTACAACAAGATCAAAATGAACACCATTGAGCGGGTGACAGTCACAATCAAATTGCTGGACGAAGAAGGCAATCCGACCATGACCTGGACGCTCGCCAATGCATGGCCCACCAAAATTCAGGGTACAGATATGAAATCGGACGGCAATGAAGTGGCAGTCGAAACCATTGAAATTGCACATGAAGGTCTGACAATCGCGAACGCTTAATAAAGATTGAAGCGATCAGCTGTCCTGTGACATCGAACCCCAGATCGATTCATGGACAGCGGGGAAAGGTACAAAGGCACAGAGATTGAGAAATCTTTGGGTCTTTGCACCTGAGCTTCAGATGTTTACATCCATTTGATCATGTCAAATTACTACCCACCCGCCGCATTTCATTTTGAACTGAGCTTCAATGGTTTACGTGGAAAGGATGCCGGCTTCCAGGAAGTCAGTGGCATCAAGGCTGAGGTTGATGTTCAGGAAATAAAAGA
>JBCBZF010001226.1:0-1935 GCA_039815525.1 Bacteroidota bacterium
GGCTGGCAAGAGAGGAAAAATTGCCATCCCCAAATACCCAGAAATAATTATAGCTACCAGCTGGCACAACCGTAGAGGTAAAACTCACGACCTCCGGATTGTTACAGGGATCGTTTTGGACAAAGGAAAAGCCCGCCGCTGGCGGCGTACTGGCGGTGATAAAATCCGGCTGGCTCAGGGTCGCGGAACAGCCATTCGTATCTGAGACCACCAGGGTTACATCATATGAACCGGCCACGCCATAGGTATGGGTCGGATTTTGAGCGGAAGAGATATTACCATCCCCAAAGTCCCAACTCCAATTGTTGATCGGCGCATCACCCAGCGTGCTAATATCGCTGAAACCAACCGTCAAAGGCGCACAGCCTCCCTGGACATCAGAGGTGAAATCCGCCGCGGGATCAGCAAAAACCGTGATATAAGCCACTTTGGTTTCTGTATCCGAACTGGTACCATCCGACACCGTCAGCGAAACCGTGTAGGTACCTGGTGTAACATAAATCACCCCTGGATTTGGCAGGGTAGAGGTATTGCCATTTCCAAAATCCCAGAAATAGGAATTGATGGCGCCGCTGGCGGTATTGAAAAACTGAACCGTCAGCGGGCTACAACCGGACTGGGCCACGGTTGTAAAGTCAGCAATGACCTGTGATTGTGCTGTATGCGGGAAAAGGGCGCTCACCAGAATCCAACAGCAAGCCAACCCGATTGGACGGATTGCAGCTGAGAGGGAAAACATGGAAGCGATTGTTTGAAGGCAACAAGTAGAGACCGGTTTTATACCCCATACCGATCTCAGGTTGGTAAAATCGCGAAATTTCATCACAGAGCAAGAGGTTACATGTTCGATGTAATATTTTCCTGGTTTTCGCAGTGTTTGTATGTCAAAAGGAGAATGTAGAAGAACGGGAGGAAAGCAGGATAAGAAATGAATGTTTACCCCAAAAACTGTCCTTGATCTTGAAGGATTACCGGGAAAACATTAATCCTTCTCCGATTGTAGTTTTTGATTTTCTTTGTGGCGGGTCGCATCGCGCTTGGTCTTCTTTTCCAGATTCTTTCGCAATGCATCTTCCAGATCAATCCCGGTTTGATTGGCGAGACAAATCAGCACGAACATGACATCAGCCATTTCATCGGCGAGGTCTACTTGTTCATCTGATTTTTTAAAAGATTGATCTCCGTATTGGCGGGACATGATACGGGCGACCTCACCGACTTCTTCCATCAGAATGGCAGTATTGGTCAGTTCGGAAAAATAACGTACCCCAAAATCTTTGATCCATTGATCGACGATTTGCTGGGCTTCCTGGATTGTCATGTATAGAGAGGTGTTAGAGCAAAATCCTTCAGGAGTCGGGATGATTCAGAGCAGGAAATATCGTATAGCGTAAGGCAAATTAACAAGCGACTTTGGATTCTGAAAATATCTGCCGAAAATCAATTTATTGAAAGTAAAAGCTTCAACGTTTTGGCATACCTAAAAGAATTGGAACAAATGGTTTGGCAGGATCATTTGATGATGGACTGTCTCTTTCATCTCCGGGAATGCGACTTGCCGGATTCCTGGATCGGGGCTGGTTTTGTCCGAAACAAAGTCTGGGATGTTTTACACGAAAAAGAAACATCCACTCCACTCAATGATGTTGACGTAATATTTTTTAACCCAACAAACCCCACTGAGAACCGGGAAAAGCAGATTGAGGCAAGATTACAGAAAGGCGCGCCTCATTTGCTCTGGTCAGCAAAAAACCAGGCGCGTATGCACCTGAAACATGGGCATACTCCCTATCGAAACTGTGAAGAAGCCATTTCCTACTGGGTGGAAACGGCCACTTGTGTCGCCGTTCGACTCGACGAATACGATCAAATTGACATCATTGCACCGCATGGTCTGGAAGACCTTTTCAATGGTGTGATTCGGAAAAATCCAAC
>JBCBZF010000171.1:0-8722 GCA_039815525.1 Bacteroidota bacterium
AAAGCCAGAGCCAAGCTCAATGGCCATTATAAGATGGTATTGCCACCGAAGTTTTGCGGGGTGGTTGACCGGTTTTAAACCCGGTCAACGGACAGTGGCCCTCCGGGCCGATACCGCAGCAGCCTGCTGGCTCAATGGGGCAAGGCTGTTTGACACCCGATGCGCCTGCGGCGCCACCTATCCTGCCCGGTTTAACACCCGCACAACCACCAGAACGTCTGTCAGACAACATTTCCCCCCTATCAATTTGGTTATCTTACTCCCTGGCCGTTATTTCAACTGGCTTTACCACCGTAGCCTATGACCTCCACTTTCCGTGGCAATCTTGATGCCTTCTTTGGCCTAAGCACCGACTATATCGAGGGTCGGGAAGAGTATGCGGCCTATCCTAATCTCATCAACATTCTCTGGAACCAGCAGGATGAGGCCATTCGCATTGCCATTGATCAGGTTCCTGTGGTGTTGCAGCCCAATCAACTTACCACCAGCACCTATTTGCAATATGTAGACTTTTCGGTTGGTTCTCCGCCACTTACAGCCTTCAGTTTCAATCGGGAATTCTATTGCATCATTGACCATGATCACGAAGTTTCCTGTAATGGTATCATCTTTTTAGGAACCCAGGAGGCCCCCATCGTCAGTCTTGATGCAACGGAGCAACACAAATTTGAACTGCTACTGGAGGTGTTTAAGGATGAATTTCAGACCAGGGACAACATCCAGGGAGAAATGCTCCGGATGCTGCTCAAAAGATTGATCATCAAAATTACCCGTCTGGCGCGGCAACAACTCATGCCGAAAGACCTCAATGACAGCCAGGTGGATTTGGTCAGGAAGTTCAATGTATTGGTTGAGCTGCACTTTCGGGAAAAACATCAGGTCGGGGAATACGCCGACCTATTGTTCAAATCTCCCAAGACATTGTCCAACCTGTTTGCCCGCCACAAGCAAAAGTCGCCTCTGCAAATTATTCATGACCGCATCGTGCTGGAAGGCAAAAGACTATTGCTTCATACCGATAAAACCGCCCGGGAAATTGCCTTCGAAATAGGGTTTAAAGATCCGGCCTCTTTCCATAAAATGTTCAAAAAGCACACTTCTCATACCCCTAAGAGTTTCAGAAAAGCCACTGTCGAATCCAATTAGGGAAAAATTGACACCTTTACGGGAAGCATCCACCCTTACCTGCCCTGCTCATCGGCGTAATATTGTACTGTAATCGAAACAATAACCAAATCAGTCAATATTATCATGGCAACTTCATTCAATGTACCAACCCGCGACGAAGTCAGTGCAAACAATCAAGCCATCTTCGACAATCTCGAAAAAGGTCTTGGCTTCGTCCCCAATCTCTACGCAACCTACGCTTATAGCGACACCGCGCTGGGAGATTATTTAAGCCTTCAAAACCGCAAGAGTAGCCTCCGCGCCAAAGAACGTGAAGTGATCAATCTGGTGGTTTCTCAGGTCAATGAATGTGATTACTGCTTAGCTGCTCACACTGCCCTTGGCAAAATGAATGGCTTCACTGATGAGCAGATTCTGGAAATCCGCACTGGCCGCGCTTCTTTTGATGCCAAGCTCGATGCACTGGCCGCTTTTGTCAAAGACATCACCATCAATCGAAGCAAACCTTCTGCTGAAGCAGTGGATGGATTCTTTGCCGCAGGCTATACCAAAGCCAATCTGGTGGACACCATCATCGTGATTGGCGACAAAATCATCAGCAATTTTATCCACGGAACGACGCAGATTCCGGTTGACTTTCCCGCTGCTCCAGCTTTGGAAACAGCAACTGTCTAAGTCATACAGTCATCAGGCCATAGTCGATCGACCATAGTAGTAAAAAGACTTTTCAATCGACCATAGACTGAAGACCATTCGACTGTTCAACAAACAAACACTTTCGGTCGGTGGGAAAGGAAAAAGAATCTGAGGACAGAAAGCCAGTCTGACTGCCTTTGTGTCCCCGGCTTCCTCCCACGACGCAAGCCTGCCGACCGCCTTTTCTTTTTTACAACAACATTCATCAACAAATCAAAAATGAAACGTATCATCACCACCGCATTGTTGGCCCTGGGCTTGTTTGCAACTGTCAGTTTGAGCGCCCAAAACGCCAAAACTGTTAAACTGAAACAAACACCTGGAGAGTTTGCCAAGGAGAACCTTACCCTGAAAGCTGGTCAGCCATATGTGTTCCAAATCGCCAATAAAGGTGTAGATCATCCAGTAGGATTCGTGATTGCCCCAAAAGGGAAAACCGATCAAGCCAATCACATCCAGAGTGCTTACCTCTCAAAAACCATTACTGATGGCGAAAAAGGTCGCTCCAAAGAGGTTGTCCTGGAAGCCGGAGAGTATGTGTATTTCTGTCCGCTGAATCCGACGCCACAGTATACGATCACGGTCAAATAAGGAAATGTAGCAATAAACGTTTTTTCGTGACAAAGCGGGAGGCCACCTACGGGTGGTCTCTTTTTGTTTATGTGTCCCGTAAAAAAGTATCAATCTCTTTGCTTTTTGCAGTAACTGCCTCATGCAGTTTTGCATCCCATGCTTCCATTTCACCACAAAGCTGTTCAATCGCTTCGGCGCAATCTGTCACAAATGCTTCCGCCTTTCTGATCCCCTGGTGGACGAAAAAGGTCGCGACCTGTGAAATATGTACCCCCCGGGCATTTTGCGGATAGAGGCAGGCAAAATATCGACCAGCAAAATCGGTCCAATGTGTCGGATCAAAGCTTAGACTTTCAGTTTGATCGATGGTAAGCTCCTGAAGCTCTTCCAGGATCATTTCCATTTTTGTAGAAATTTCCCGGGATATATCCATGCTTTCCAGCAGACATTCCTGTAAGGTATTTCGACGCTGGCTTCGACTGGCTTGTTGGAGTTTCTGTTGCAGCTCTGGCAATTGATGTTTCAGGAGAACGGCGGCCGCTTCCACTTCGTGGACGTCAGACCATTGATCTTCCAGATCTTCCAACTCTCGTTGATGTGCCTGCAATTGCCGTCTGATCTCTGAATCATGGTGTGCAAAATTGATTTGGTCCTTTTTCTCCAGCAGCAGCTCGGTGTACAGTTCCTCTACATTGCCGAGCTGTTCATGTTCAAACCGAGCCTGCTGTAATTCCTGCTGAAGCTGAGAGATGAATGTCAAATGGGCATGCCAGGCCTCATGGGCCAGAATCTCTTCTTCGACTTCGATGTCATAGGTGGTCTCAAACTCCCCCATCAATAACTGAATCAGTCGTTTGGGACTGCGTTTTTCCAGACTGTCTACATCTTTTTTCTCCTTCTCCCACTTCTGTTTTAATACCTGTAATTGCGCTTCTTCTGCTGGAATCCGCACTTCGAGGCGTTCGATCCTTCTGGCCAATATGTTGCGCCGCTTTGCTTCTCGGGCAAGCTGTTGGAGTTGGTGGTTGAGGTGAGAAAAGAGGGACATCAGATAAATTCTGCCATTTGTTGTTGCATGCTGGCGGCAACTTCTGCGGCTTTTTGGGCAAAATCCGGTCCATCTCCGGCATAGATAATGCCCCGGCTGGAATTGATCAGCAGGCCTCCTTGTTCATTGCGGCCATTTTCACAAACCGCTCTCAGGTCACCACCCTGTGCACCCACTCCGGGAACGAGGAAAAACGCATTGGGAACCAATTTTCGGATACCCGCCAGCGCTTCCGGACGGGTTGCCCCAACCACAAAGCCAAGGTTACCGGGATATTTTTCTGCCCAAAGTGAAGCCATCAACAGGACTTTCTCATACAGATATTGATTCCCGTTTTTCTCATACTGAAAATCAGCCGCACTTGGATTAGAGGTCAATGCCAGCAGAAAGACCCATTTATTCTCAAACTCAAGAAATGGTCCCACTGAATCTTCGCCCATATATGGTGCGACCGTGAGCGCTTCGACATCCAGGTTCTCGAAAAAAGCTTTGGCGTACAGACGGGATGTATTGCCAATGTCACCACGTTTGGCATCGGCGATTACCATGATGTCATCGGGGATGATCTCCAGCGTCTTTTCAAGACTTTCCCAGCCTTTGGCACCCATGGCTTCATAGAAGGCCAGATTGGGCTTATAGGCAACGGCATATTCAGCGGTCGCCTGAACAATTTCACGATTGAAGGCAAAAATGGGATCTTTTTCGGACAAAAGATGGGAAGGAATGCGGCTCATGTCAGTGTCAAGACCTACACAGAGGAAAGAGCGTTTACGTTGTATGTGTTGAAAAAGCGTTTGGGGCGTCATGTAGTCAGTTTAGCGTTTGGATGAAGCAATGTCCTGTGATAATTTCGCAGTGAAAGAGGAGCATCCAAATTTACGCATTTGATTCGCCTGCTGACAAATATTCCTTTACCAGTTCATATTCTGCTGCTGGTTATCATCCCTTTGTTGCGGCTGCCTGGCTTTGATGTGAATTTTCTACGTCCTGAAGAGTCATTATACCTTCTGACAGCTAAGCAGTTAGCCAATGGCGGTCATTTATACACGGATATGTGGCATGCCGGTCCACCCATGATGATCGGCCTGGTCAGGTTGATGCAACATCTTTTTGGAGACTACACCCAAATGGCCTTGCGGATCTTTGGTTGTTTGTATCTATATCTCTCTGCTGTGTATTTCAATGGGATTTTTGGGCAACATAAATCATTCCGCAAAAGCGTCGGCTTACGCTCTGTCTTGTTTGTGATTCTGGCCTGCGTTCCGTGGTTTGCCCAGGAGATAGGAGGTTCTCTGATCGCGTTGCTGCCCGTTTGTATTGCTTTCTACCTCATTTTGCAAATGGGAGATGATCGCAAGCGCAATGACCGGCTGATGTTTTGGACTGGTCTCTGGTTGATGATCGGTATTTTGGTCAGCTATCATGTCCTCTTCCTGTGGTTGGCCGTGATGGTACTTTACCTGGTCACCCGAACCCCGCGTTTGCATGAGTTCATGAGCCTGGTCGGGGGCATGTTGGTGGTCTTGCTGGGGCTGTCCCTTTTCCTATTTTTCAATGGGAATTTGTACGATTTCTGGCAGCAGGGTGTCATGTACTATCTTGATCACTTACGGCTTTCAGGCGAACTGTTTTACAGCAGTGAGATTCCCGTTACCTCTACCATGCTCTTTGCCTGGGGAGGCATTCTCTTATTGGCTGGCATCGGTTTTTTACATTTCCGGATCCGGTTTTTTAGCTATGTGGCGCAGGTGCGAACCGCTGAAACGGTGATGCTCATCTGGACAGTTTGCGTTTCCCTGCTTCTGTTTTTTAAGTGGAAAAGACTCTTGCTGCCCGACTTTATCCTGTTGATTCCCCCTCTGGTATTCTACGCCTCCAAAACCTTTGAGCTACGGTGGATGGATCGTTTGCGACCCCTGGTTCTGGTACTTGGTTTGGCAACGCCTTTGTATATGCACCTTTCGTATCTGGGTCTGGCGTTTCCGGATGGTCTTGGTAGTCTGCGTCCTGGAGATCAATCCACCTTTTTGCATGGTGGGTATAAGGATATGATTGAAAGGACTGATGAACGTTTTGCCTATCTAAACGGTCGCAGTGCGCCCAATGGTATTTGGGTTCTTGATCATCAACCTGAAATATATCTGAGTTTGGATCAAAATTGCCAGCTTCCCTGGCTGGATTTCCGGATGGCCTATTATCGGCTCCCGGTTTTTCGCCAACGCCAGCAAGACACTGAAGATCGGATTTTTCTGATGTGGTCCGGGCAGGAAAGCGAAACCAATTTTTACCGTCAGTTTCGGGAAAAGCCTGCTGATTACCTCCTCGACCCAGCCGATTATTTTTCTTACCTACAGAATCGCTATCCCAATCTCTTCGGGGATTATCGGGAAGTGAGCAATCGGGACGGCTGGAAAATCTATGCACGCTAAAAAAAGAGTGGCTGTGTAAGCGAAACTTGCCAAAAGATATTGATCCAGCTAATCATAGAACCATTTGTAAAAGCCGGACGTAGGCAAAAAATACAGACTCTTCATGCATTTGATTTCAAATTCCACGAGGTTTTGGCAGGGAGATATCTACACGTATTACTTGCCAGTTTTAGGTTTCTGATTGGAAATGATGTGAAGACCCCATAAAATGTTGTGGCAGCGGCAAAGTCGTTTAGCGATTTGCCATACATTGTGTATCTTTCAGGCTGATCAACTTCTTCTTTTCGACGAATCATGATGTTGCGCAAACTTTATTTCCTCCTGCTGTTTGTCTCTTTCGCTTTTGTTCAGAGCCAGGCCCAGATGATCAATCCAATGGAATGGTCCAATTCGGCTGGAGACATCAGTGAGTTATCCGTTGGGGATGAGTTTACCCTAACCTTTTCCGGTACAGTTGAGCCAGGCTGGCATGTCTACTCCGCAGTTCCGCCAAAGGATATGCCCCAATTGGGTAGCTTCTTTGGTCTTGACGAGGGGACCAAAGGAGTAGAAGTCGTCGGAAAATTGGCAGAAGAGGGCAAGCCGTCCACTTATTTCGATGACGTTTTTGAAGTTGATATCACCGTCTATTACGACAAAGTTACCTTCCGGCAAAAACTCAAAATCACGGAAGAAAATCCTCACGTGGAGGCTTTTGTCAGTTATCAGGTTTGCGAGGAAGGACGTTGCGTGCCAGGCAATACTGATCTCAAACTGGACATCAAAACAGTTAAGAAACAACCCAAAGTAGAAAAAGGCACGCTTGATGCGCCTGTGATTCCAAAGGTAGAGAAAACGGATCAGGAGAAGGCTAAAAATGATGCGCCTCAGCCAGCGGCTAAGGTCGTGGACCCAAAGGAGGAAAAAGCAGAGGCACCGGCACCCTTGGAAATCACGCCTTCTACTTCAGGCGGCAGCATGGTGGATGCGGCTCACCTTAGCCATCAGATTTCTCCCGAAGGCCCCTGGAAAGCCGGAGACGAAATCACGCTTACCTTCACGGCTACGATCGATGCGGGCTATCACGTCTATTCCGCCATTCCACCGGAAAGTCCAGCCAATCTTCCGACCGCATTTCTGCTGGATGAAAGTGCACAAGGCGTCGAATTGCTGGGAGAGATGGAAGAGGAAGGAAAAGTGATTCAGAAATATGACGACACATTCGAAACGGATGTGCGCTACTTCCATGATGAAGTTATATTCCGTCAAAAACTCAAAGTAACAGAGGACAATCCTTATCTCGAAGGCTATTTGTCTTATCAGGTCTGTGATGCAGGAAGTTGCTTGCCTGCTAAGGAGGATGTACAGTTTGGGGAAAAGAAAGCGGCAACGGATCATGCCGGCACCACTGCTGGTGACGCTGGCGGTGCCAGTGAAGACAAACCCAGTGGGATGCTTGGTTACATCATTGGTGGATTCATTCTGGGCCTGACCTCGCTTCTGACGCCATGTATTTTCCCGATGATTCCACTCACGGTCAGTTTCTTTACCAAGAGAGAGGGCAAAAGCCGGGCGGCTGGTATCCGGGACGCGATCATGTATGGACTCTCCATCATTGTGATTTATACCGGCCTGGTCATGATCCTGACACTGATCTTTGGCGCGACCTTCATACAAGAAGTCTCCAATAGTCCCGCTTTTAATATTTTCTTCGCGATTCTATTATTGGTATTTGCCTTATCCTTCATGGGGATGTTCGAAATCACTCTTCCCGCTTCATGGAGTACAGCCGTTTCCAAAGGTGGCGATAAAGGCGGTCCATTGGGCATTTTTCTCATGGCATTGGCCCTGGTAATTGTTTCGTTTTCCTGTACGGGTCCGATTGTGGGTTCAGCCCTGGGACTGGCAGTAACCGGCGAGAGCTATCTGACACCAACGGTGACCATGCTGGCCTATTCAACCGCCATGGCCATTCCCTTCGTACTCTTTGCAATCTTCCCGCAAATGCTGAGCAGCCTGCCGCAGTCAGGTGGCTGGTTGAACGCCGTCAAAGTTACCCTGGGACTGATTGAGCTGGCCTTTGTCTTTTATTACGTCAGCCGCGCTGATCTGGTGATGCACTGGGGCCTGTTGGATCGTGAGATCTTCATTGGAGCCTGGGTTGTCATTTTCGGCGCTTTAGGCATGTATCTGATGGGAAAAATTCAATTGCCACATGACTCTCCGATAGAGAGACTCTCGGTCCCCCGTTTCCTAATGGCACTGGGTGCTTTCTGGTTTACGCTTTATTTGATCCCTGGTCTCTGGGGCGCTCCACTGAGTATGCTGGGTGGATTTATCCCGTCGAATACATCTGACATTGGCGTCTTGTTGCAAAGCAGCGAACGGGGTACTGTCAGCAATGGTACCAGTACCAGCAATGACATCTGTTCTTATCCAGACAAAATTTCTGGCCATCTCAGCGAAGATACGCCCCGCGGCTTCTGCGCCTTCTACGACATCGATCAGGCGATTGAATACGCCAGGACTGTCAACAAGCCGGTTTTCGTAGACTTTACTGGTCATACCTGCGCCAATTGTCGCTATCTCGAAAAAGAGATGTGGCCTGATCCGGAGATCAAAAAGATGATCACGGAAGACTATGTGCTGGTTTCGCTCTATACGGACGACCGCAAGAAATTACCGGAACCGCAGATTGCGCAAAATGGCAAGAAGCTGCGTACCATAGGTGATTACTGGCTCAACTACCAGGTTGAAGAGTATGTAACCAATTCGCAGCCGTACTACGCCCTGATCGACCACAGCAAGAAGAATCTGGTGCCCCCGACGGGTTTTAACCCGCCACTGGATAAGGACGCTTATAAGCGTT
>JBCBZF010001139.1:0-2230 GCA_039815525.1 Bacteroidota bacterium
ATATATGTGGTGCTGTCAGTGATCTTGCTGGCATCTTGTGACCTCAATCAAGAGGTCGATCTGAATCTGCCAGAGTATGAACCCCAATTGGTGGTAGAGTCATACTTACAGCCAGGCCAACCTTATGTGCTTACCCTGCTGGAAAGTGTAGGCTTTTTCGAAGAAATTCAGGTTCGCTATGAGCGAGACGCAGTGGTGACCATTACCCATGAAGGAGAAACCATTGAATTGGAACCACTTGAAATTCCGCTCAACAGCGTTTTCCCACCTGGCTTTGTCGATACCGCTCTCCTCAATCGCCTGCGACCCATTTTAGGAGATGCTGCCTATTTTTATGTCAACACCACTGCGACCGTCCCGGAAAGCTTTAACACCAATTTTGATCTGTCTGTTACCACGACGGATGGGCGGGTGCTGACGGCGACTACGGTGATTCCACCGCGGATCGCGATTGATACCGTTGAATGGAAATTCAATGACGACTCTCTTGCATTCGTCCTCACCAAATTCACTGATGACCCTAATCAGCAAAACTTTTATCGCCGTGTATTGGAGAATGTGGTGGTAGATAGCATTGACGATGGGAATGGTAACATTGAGTTACAATCTCGTATCGATGAAGAGCTGGATTTTACCATCAACGACGACATCGTCAATGGCGAACAGGTCACCTTTGGAACCAATTTCGATTATCGTTTGGGGGATACGGTCATCAATCGCATCTATCATATAACGCCCGAATTCTATCGTTTTTCGGAAACCAGGGATGCAGCCATCACCGCTTCTCTGAGTCCCTTTGCGCCACCTGCGGTGGTGACCACCAACATTGAAGGAGGCATTGGCATTTTTACAGGCTTTGTGTTTGATGAAAGAACGACGGTGGTAGGCGAATAGCTCCGGCTGTCACATAGGCATGTCTTCTGGTGTTTTGGATAAAAACATCAGAAGACATGTTGCATTTTATCCATACAGAAAACGAATCTTCCCAAGGCGCCCAATCATCTGCACATCCTGATCATCACTTACTGGATGCCTATTCGCAGGCCGTGGTGTCAGCCACACAGGCTGCCAGTGCCAGTGTAACCAATATTCGGGTAGAAGTACCAAACGCCCGGAGAAGGGGCAATCGCAGTGAAGGTGGCGGTTCCGGCTTTTTGATTACACCTGACGGCCTGTTGGTAACCAATAGCCATGTAGTGCATCAGGCGAAAAAAATACAGGTTGGGCTGCCAGACGGACAACAGTTTCAGGCTGAACTGGTTGGGGAAGATCCCGCCACCGACCTGGCGGTGCTGAAAATCCCTGGGTCTGGCTTGCCGCATCTCAGCTTTGCTGATTCTGCACGATTACAGGTTGGACAGTTGGCCATTGCGATTGGCAATCCTTACGGATTCGAATACACCGTAACCGCTGGGGTCGTCAGTGCGCTGGGACGCTCTCTGCGTTCGCAAAGCGGGCGCCTGATCGATGATGTGATCCAGACCGATGCTGCTTTGAACCCCGGAAATTCCGGTGGTCCGCTGGTCAACAGCCGCGGAGAACTGATCGGTGTCAATACCGCCATCATTCTGCCTGCTCAGGGCATTTGCTTTGCCATCGCCGCCAACACTGCCCAATACATCGTCGGCGGTCTGATTGCACATGGGCGAATTCGCAGGGCCTACCTGGGGATTGCCGGCCAAAACATCAGCTTGCCGGAACGGACGATCAGGATGTTGCGGCTGGAGAGCCGTGCAGGCGTATTGGTGCGCAGCATCGAGGCAGATGCACCCGCTGACAACCGCCAATTACAGGAAGGGGACGTGATCATTCGCATCAATCAACAGGCCATCGGTGGTATCGATGCGCTGCATAAGCTTCTGACAGAACAGGTGATTGGTCAAACAGTGGATATTCAATTGATTCGGAATGGTCGTTTGCAGCAGATACAGGTAGTACCCGGTGAATTGGTGTCTTAGCGCGGGTTGAGCAAGTCATTCTACTTATTGGAATACTCAATGGTAAGATTTTCCTACTCAATGGATGCTTTATGTGCAGGTTTGGTACAGAAAATCTGCTTTTTCTGCATTATCTTTGTAAATATAACATCACAAAGTTCTGCCACTTAGTTTCTCATTTTAGGAATGCAGACCAAAACGCAGGATTTTTGTTCATGTTTGGGGTTTATTCTTACATCGTGCAGAGAGAGAAAATGTAATCTGGTGAAAGCCTTCGCTTTCGCACCTTTCTG